>JAFAWC010000676.1 GCA_019242135.1 Mycobacteriaceae bacterium
ACGCCTGGCGGGGCGGAGGGTACGGGCCCGTTGGGGCCATCCGGTGGAGGCACGGTGTCGGCCGCCGGTGTGACCGGCGCGGGCGGCGGGTCGTCAGCCGAGGCGAGCGGAGCCGTGGCTGTCGACACCAGCAGGCAGGCAGCAGCCAAGGTGGCAAAACGATTGATCATGTCGCGTTGGCGCCTCTCGTCGTCTCGAATCCCGCGGGATCTACCGAATCTGTCCCGAGGAATCTTCGATGGGTTTGGTTTCGAAACGGTAAACGAACTGACAACAGTTCGCGCCGGACACCCGTCTACTAATCGTCTACGGCTGGCGGCGCGTGCCGATGTTGGTCCGGTAGAAATAGCTATCACATCGAGTGGCCTGTGCGTGGACTTTCCCGCGTCCGGACATGCGGTAGTTGACTCTCAGTCGCCGGTTGTTGGACGCCCGTTCACGATCGGGACAGCTATCCGATCGATACTCACGTCTCGGCCTCGCATGAGATCCTGGCTCGCTTGACCACCGGTCCTGTGCACAGAATTATGTCTTCGGCGTGCACCTGACGCGTGCACACGATGAGGGAACCGACTATCTGGAAGGAAACGATGAGGTCATCACGCGTATGTGGCTGGAGTGTGGCCACCTCGCTGATCGCGTTGTCGATCGGGTTGACGGTCGCCCCTGTCGCATCGGCCGACCCGACCGACACCGGCCAGACAGACCAGACGACGACGGCTCCCGCCCCCGGGATAACCGCTCCCACCAGTTTCACCGCGATCACGGCCGAGGAGACCCCGGCGGTCTCGGAGGCGTGCCAACAGTTCTCGGGGGCGATGAATTATGCCGCCGCCGGTTACGAGGACTTCGCGTACGCGTCCGCGGGCTCCGGCAACTACGTCAACTACGGCGACCCCAACGTTGACACCTCGGGTGTCGAGGGCAGGACGGCGCTGCGGCAAGCCGCCGCCGCGGCGATGACCGCTGCCGGCACACCGGGAGTGCCGCCGGAGGTCTCGGCGCCGATGCAGTCGTGGTCGATGGACGCGGCGAAGCTCCTCGTCATGATGGGAGTTCATGCCGGCGGTGACGCCCTCAACTCGGCGGCCAACGACCTCAACACCGACTCTCACAACGCGCAACTGGCGTGCGCGGCGGCCGGCTCGCGGGCCTGAGCGCGGCTACAGGAGCTTGGACAGAAACGTCTTCGTCCGCTGCTGCTGCGGGTTGGCGAGCACCTCGCGGGGCTTGCCGCTCTCCACGATCACGCCGTCGTCGATGAACACGAGCTGATCGGCGACCTCACGCGCGAAACCCATCTCGTGGGTCACTACCAGCATCGTCATCCCGGCCCGCGCCAGATCGCGCATGACGTTGAGGACCTCGCCGACCAGCTCGGGGTCGAGTGCCGACGTCGGCTCGTCGAACAGCATCAGCTTGGGGTCCATCGCCAGCGCCCTGGCGATCGCCACGCGTTGCTGTTGGCCGCCCGACAGCTGTGCGGGGTACGCATCGGCCTTCTCCGATAAGCCCACCCTGTCCAGAAGTTCACGGGCCCGCTGCACCGCCGTCTCTTTCTTCACCTTCTTGACGTGCACGGGTGCTTCGGTGATGTTCTCCAGCGCGGTGCGGTGCGGGAACAGGTTGAAGTGCTGGAACACCATCCCCACCTCGCGGCGCTGCTTCGCGGCTTCCCGCGGCGCCAACTCGTGCAGTTTGCCGCCCTGCTCGCGGTACCCGACCAGATGCCCCTCGACATACAGTCGACCGGCAGTGATGCTTTCCAGGTGGTTGATGCACCGCAGAAACGTCGACTTGCCCGACCCTGACGGACCGACGATGCACATCACCTGGCCGCGCTCGACGGTCAGCGTCACACCCTTGAGCACTTTCAACGCGCCGAAGTCCTTGCAGACTTGTTCGGTGACCACCATCGCGGTCATTGATGCTCCTCGACGACGCGTTGCGCCCGCGCCAGCGCCTCGAGTTGCCGGCCCGTGAGCTTGCGTGACGCGCCTCGCGAGAAATACCGCTCCAGGTAGTACTGACCGACCATCAGCACACTGGTGATGGCCAGATACCACGTCGCGGCGACCAGCAACAGCGGAATCGGTTGGAACAACGCGATACCGATGTCGTGAGCCCGACCGTAGAGCTCGAGGGTATAGGGCACCGCAATCACCAGCGAAGTCGTCTTGAGCATGCTGATCACTTCGTTGCCGGTGGGCGGGATGATCACCCGCATGGCCTGCGGAAGGATCGTGCGCCGCATCGTCATCCACCACGACATTCCCAGCGCGGTCGACGCCTCGGTCTGGCCCTCGGGAACGGAAGTAATTCCGGCTCTGATGATTTCGGCCATATACGCCGCTTCGTTCAGCCCCAGTCCGATCACCGACAACTCGAAGTACAGCGACAGGTGCTGGATGCTGAAGTGAAACAAGCTGGGCCCGAAAGGGATTCCCAGCTGAATGTTTTTGTAGAGGACCGGGAACAGGCCCCAGAACACCAGCTGGACGTATACCGGCGTGCCCCGAAAGATCCAGATGTAGACCCATGACACCGATCCCAGCACCGGATTGGGCGATAGCCGCATGATCGCCAGCACCACGCCCAGTACCACCGCAAGCACCATCGCCAGGATCGTGAGCTGAATCGTGTTCCATGCCGCAGTCGAAATCCGATGATCGAAAAGGTAT
>JAFAWC010000669.1 GCA_019242135.1 Mycobacteriaceae bacterium
GAAGACCCGGGAGACATTTGCCTTCGTGCTCGCGCAGGTACTCGCCGCGGCCGGGGCGGGCGCAGCCTACTTTGTCCGATAACCGGTTCTCGGGTTCTTATGACGTCGACCGCGGCGGACTCGAGTGCGGCGTGGGATGCGTCCGGAGTTCGATGGTCGAAGCCGCGACGTTGCGGAAGGTTAGGGTCGGGGTGTGGCCGTGAGCCTCTCGTCGAGCCGCGAGAAGAAGCTGCCCCAGCCGGTCTTGGCGTAGTCGTACTCGTCGGGTTGCATGTGCCCGCGCTGCTCGAAGTGCATCTCGGTGCGACCGTTCCCGAGGTCGGTGAGCTGGACGGTCACGAGCTCGTAGCGATCACCGTGGGGCTGGTTGGTGATTGTGAAGACAAGCCGTTCGGGCTCGGCCACCTCTCGGTACTCGCCCGCCCAGCGGATCACGCGGCGCCCGGGGCCGCAGAACATCGTCGCGTGGAATTTGCCGCCAGGGCGAACATCCATGGAAATCGTCGGGAGCGGCACTTCGCAGTCCACGCCGCCGAACCAGTCCGCGAAGCGTTCGGGCTCGGTCCACTCCCGCCACACCCGCTCGCGCGGGGCTTCGAAGACGCGCGCAACGGTGAAGCCGCCAGTGCCAAACGGCGCAGGCTCAGGCATCGTCTCGCAGCCGCTCGTCCATGCGATCAAAGCCAGCTTCCCAGAACGCCCGGTAGGTGTCGAGCCATTCGGTTGCGTCCTTCAGCGCCACCGGACGCAGTCGGGATGGACGCTGCTGCGCGGCCCGCATCCGTTCGATCAGGCCGGCACGCTCGAGCACGCGCAGGTGCTTGCCGATCGCCTGAGCGGTCACTGGGAACGGCGCGGCGAGCTCGTTGACGGTGGCGTCCCCTTCGACGAGGCGCGCGAGGATCGCCCGCCGGGTGGGATCGGCGAGCGCGGCGAACGTCGTGCTGAGCTGGTCAACGGGCATCTTGCTACCAAACCAGTTGGTTTGATAAAGAATATACGAGTCCCCGGACGACGCGCCCGATGAAGCGGTGCTCCGCCGCCCGGTCTCCACTACCGAGGAAAGGAGCGATTGCTCCGGTGCGCAAGATCATCAACTCCACGTACATCACGCTCGACGGCGTCGTCGAGCAGCCGCATATGTGGCCAAGGCTCGACGGCCGGCCCGGCGACCCGCGGAAGGACACGGTGCAGACCGACCTGCTGCTCGCGTGCGACGCCGTGCTGATGGGCCGCCGCACCTACGAGGGATTTGCCCCCGCCTGGCAGGCCCGCTCCGGTGATCCCATGTCAGACCGCATGAACACGATCGCCAAGTACGTCGTGTCGACAACGCTGACGAACCCCGGCTGGGCCAACACGACCGTCACCTCAAACGACCCGGCCGTCGAAATCCGGAAGCTGAAGGAACAGCCAGGACAGGACATCGTGCAGTACGGCTTCGGCGCGGTCTCCACGCTGCTGATGGAGAACAACCTGCTCGACGAGCTGCGCCTCTGGTTCCACCCACTGTTCGTCGGCAAGGGCACCAGCGAGGACGTGCTGTTCCCAAAGGCCCCGCCGACGCAGTTCGAGCTCATCGACTCGGCGATCTTCAAGGACGGCATGGCCATCCTCACCTGCCGCGTGGCCTAGACGAGGAGCAGGCCCCGGAAAGGTAGGACCGCAGACGTTATGCGTAGCCGTCGATCCGGAAACCTCCATTCGCGCCTCAACACGAACCTCCGTCGCCTTGCGCGGACTGCGGGGAAGCCGCCGCCTTCCGATCGGGCCGGAGTCGAGTCCGCCGGGACGCGTGGTGCTCGTGGCGACGAATAGGTGCGCGCCTGGACTGGGAGTCAGACCTGCTCTTCGGTTGAGCGCCGGCCATTACGCGCCAGTATCTGGCCGTCGGCTGGTGAGGCTACGGCTTGTCCAGCCGGCCACGGCTCTCGATCGGCAAAGGCAGGACCATCGTCTACCGACGAACATGCGGGCTGGGTCGGACCGATGAGTTCTCCGATCGGTGGCGGTCTCTGCATGGGCGAGCGTTGTCGAGACCCCACCGTCGCCGAGACCTACTCGCTACCCCACCCCGAACCAAGGAGCGCCCATGGCAACGCCGAGCACCGAGCTCGACACCCGCTTCAGCGAACCGGGAGCACAGCCCACGAGCTGGCAGGACACGCTCGAGACAATCAAGCAGGCCGAGATCTTCTGGATCTCGACCGTCCGCGCCGACGGGCGGCCCCAC
>JAFAWC010000111.1 GCA_019242135.1 Mycobacteriaceae bacterium
TTCCTCGATGTGCTCCATGATCCCGCCGATGTAGACCTCGGTGCCGTCGCACAGCGCATCGACGTCGATCTCGATCGCGTCCTCGAGGAAACGGTCCACCAGCACCGGATGTTCGGGCGACAGCTCGGTCGCGCGGGTGATGTACCCATGCAGCGTCTGCTCGTCGTAGACGATCTCCATTCCCCGTCCACCAAGCACGTACGACGGTCGCACCAGCACGGGATAGCCGATCTCCGCGGCGATTTTGCGGGCGTGCTCAAAGCTCGTCGCGGTGCCGAACCGCGGCGCGGGCAGGCCGGCATCGCTGAGCACCTCGCCGAACACCCCTCGGTCCTCGGCGGAGTTGATCGCCCGCGGGCTGGTGCCGACGATCGGCACCCCCGCGTCGGCCAGCCGCTGCGCCAAGCCCAGCGGGGTCTGGCCGCCGAGCTGTACGATCACCCCTGCCACGCCGGGACCACCTGCACCCGAACGCGATTCGGCGTAGTACACCTCGAGGACGTCCTCGAAAGTCAGCGGCTCGAAGTACAGCCGGTCAGCGGTGTCATAGTCGGTCGACACCGTTTCGGGATTGCAGTTGATCATCACCGTCTCGAAGCCGGCGGCCGACAGCGTGGTCGCCGCATGCACGCAGCTGTAGTCGAACTCGATCCCCTGCCCGATCCGGTTCGGGCCCGACCCCAGGATCAGCACCTTGGGCCGGTCCGTCTGCGCCGCGACTTCTGTTTCGGCGGCCGGGTCGAGTTCATAGCTGCTGTAGTGATAGGGGGTCTTGGCCTCGAACTCCGCGGCGCACGTGTCGACGGTCTTGAACACCGGGTGAATGCCGAGCCGCTGGCGCAGCGCACGAACACCGACCTCGCCCGCGAGCTCCGGTCGCAGCGAGGCGATCTGGCGGTCCGACAGCCCGCTGTGCTTCGCGCGGCGCAACATGTCGGCGTCGAGCACCGCTGCGTCGATCAACTCGGCGCGCAGACCGACAACGCCGGCGATCTGCTCGACGAACCACGGGTCGACACGGGACACCTCCGACACCTGCTCGACCGATGCGCCGAGCCGCAGCGCGCGCTCGATGTCATACAGCCGGCCCTCACCCGGCGTCGTCAGCCGCTGCAGCGTCTCCTCCACGCCACCGGGGCCTTCAGGACCGGTCCAAAAGCCCGCCCGCGTCGTCTCCAGGGACCGCATCACCTTGCCGAGCGCTTCGATGAAGTTGCGGCCCAACGACATTGCCTCGCCAACTGACTTCATCGTGGTCGTCAGCGTCGCGTCGGCGCCCGGAAACTTCTCGAACGCGAACCGCGGCGCCTTGACCACGACGTAGTCGAGCGTGGGCTCGAAGCACGCCGGGGTTTCCTTCGTGATGTCGTTGAGGATCTCGTCGAGCGTGTAGCCGATCGCGAGCTTGGCCGCGATCTTGGCGATCGGGAACCCGGTGGCCTTCGACGCCAGCGCACTGGACCGCGACACCCTCGGATTCATCTCGATGACGATCAGCCGGCCGTCGTCGGGGTTGACGGCGAACTGGATGTTGCACCCGCCGGTGTCGACGCCGACCTCCCGCAGGATCGCGATGCCGAGGTCGCGCATCCGTTGGTACTCGCGGTCGGTCAGCGTCATCGCGGGGGCGACGGTGACCGAATCGCCGGTGTGCACGCCCATCGGGTCGACGTTTTCGATCGAGCACACGACGACCACGTTGTCGTGGCCGTCACGCATCAGCTCGAGCTCGAATTCCTTCCAACCGTAAATCGATTCCTCGACAAGCACGTTGGCAGACGGTGAGGCGGCCAGCCCGTCGCCCGCCATCCGACGCACTTCCTCGACGCTGTGCGCGAGGCCCGAACCGAGACCGCCCATCGTGAACGATGGCCGCACGACGACCGGAAGCCCGAGCTCCGTCACCGCCTCGGTGACTTCCTCCATTGTGAAACACACTTTGGAGCGCGCGGATTCGCCGCCGACCTTGGCGACAATGTCCTTGAACCGCTGCCGGTCCTCGCCGCGCTGGATCGCTTCGAAGTCGGCGCCGATCAGCTCGACGCCGTATTTCTCCAGCACACCGTTCTCGTACAGCGCGACGGCGGTGTTCAAAGCGGTCTGGCCGCC
>JAFAWC010000528.1 GCA_019242135.1 Mycobacteriaceae bacterium
TTTCGCCGCGGTCGCCCTGGCCTCCACCCGGGAACTGGGCGTTGACCCCGACAAGGTCAACGTCAACGGCGGCGCCATCGCCGTCGGCCATCCGATCGGGATGTCGGGCGCCCGGATCGCGCTGCACGCCGCGCTCGAACTCGCCCGCCGAGGCTCGGGCTATGGTGTCGCGGCGCTGTGCGGGGCCGGTGGTCAGGGTGACGCCCTGATCTTGCGGGCGGGCTGACGCGACGACGTTGCTGGCAGCGCGGCGGCGGGGCGCTGAAATTTTGGCTGTGATGTTGGTCATACCCTCGGTCGCCGCCGGCGCTGAGCGTGTAGCCAAAGCGCAAGATCCACCACAACCGGACGCGGTGGCGCCGCGGCCGACATGACAGACTTGAGATTGTGAGTCGTCCGCGTCCACCCGTCGCTCCCGCCATGGCGGGCGCCGTCGATCTGTCCGCCCTCAAGCAGCGCGCCACCCGGTCGGGCGACGCCGGCACCCCGGCCGCAGGGGCCGGCATCGAGATCACCGAAGCCAACTTCGAAGCCGAGGTGCTGGCCCGGTCAAACGAGGTACCGGTCGTGGTGGCGCTGTGGTCGCCACGCAGCGATGTCTCCATCCAGGTGGTCGACGCGCTGGCCGGCATCGCGGCGGCAGGTTCGGGTAAGTGGTCGCTGGCCACCGTCAACGTGGACACGGCGCCACGGGTCGCGCAGATCTTCGGTGTGCAGGCGGTGCCCACGGTGGTCGCGGTCGGGGCTGGGCAGCCGATATCCAGCTTCCAGGGGCCGCAGCCTCCCGAACAATTGCGCCGATGGATCGATTCGCTAACGGCCGCCACCGCTGGAAAGCTCCCTGGTGCAGCCGATTACGAGCCCGAACAGGTTGACCCGGGGCTGGCGAAAGCACGCGAACTGCTTGAGTCAGGCAATTTCGACGCCGCCCTGGGGGCGTATCAGGCCATCCTGGCCAAGGATCCGGCTCACCCGGAGGCGAAGGCCGTCGTACGTCAGATTTCGTTCCAGACGCGTGCAACCAGGCAGCGGCCGGACGCCACCCGGGCGGCCGACGCGGCGCCCGACGACATCGACGCAGCGTTTGCGGCTGCCGATGTCGAGATCCTCAACCAGCAGGTCGACGCCGCGTTCAACCGGCTGATCGGCCTGGTCCGGCGCACCGCGGGCGACGACCGCACCAGGGTCCGGACGCGGCTCATCGAGTTGTTCGACCTGTTCGATCCGGCCGATCCGGCGGTCGTCACCGGCCGGCGGAACCTCGCCAACGCGTTGTACTGACCCGCGCAGAGGCTATTGCGGTTCGAGCCACAGCGCAGCCAGCGGCGGCAACACCATCACCGCCGATGCCGGTCGGCCATGCCATGGCGCATCGACAGCCTCCACCGCACCGTAGTTACCCACCCCGGCTCCGTTGTAGATGTCGGCGTCGGTGTTCAGCACCTCGCGCCAGCGCCCCGTGCGCGGCAGTCCCATTCGGTAGCGGGTGTGCTCGCTGCCCGAGAAGTTGAACACACAGGCCATCGTTGAACCGTCGCTACCGAACCGCAGGAAGCTCAGAACATTGTTGGCTGAATCGTTCGCGTCGATCCACGAGTAGCCTTCGGGGCTGCTGTCACACGACCACAACGCCGGACGAACGCGGTAGATCTCATTGAGGTCATGAACCATGCGCAGGATGCCGTTGGAGAAGCCGCCTTCACCGAGTTGGAACCAGTCGATGCCGCGTTCCTCTGACCATTCCGCGCGCTGCCCGAATTCCTGGCCCATGAACAGCAGCTGCTTGCCCGGGTGCGCCCACTGGTAGGCCAGCAGGCTGCGCAGCCCGGCGGCCTTCTCATGGTCGCCACCCGGCAGCCTGCTCCACAACGTGCCCTTGCCGTGCACCACCTCGTCGTGGCTGATCGGTAGGACGAAGTTCTCGCTGAAGGCATACAACAGGGAGAACGTCATCTCGTGGTGATGGTAGCTGCGGTGGATGGGGTCACGGCTGATGTAGTCCAGGGTGTCATTCATCCAGCCCATATTCCACTTCATCGAGAAGCCAAGTCCGCCAAGGTTGGTCGGACGCGATACCCCGGGCCAGGAGGTCGACTCTTCGGCGATGGTGACTATTCCTGGTGCGGCCTTGTGTACGGTGGCGTTCATCTCCTGCAGGAACTGCACTGCTTCGAGATTCTCGCGGCCACCGTATATGTTCGGCGTCCACCCGTCTTCCGGGCGTGAGTAATCGAGATAGAGCATCGAGGCGACGGCGTCCACCCGCAGCCCGTCAACGTGGAATTCCTCGAGCCAGTAGAGAGCATTGGCGACGAGGAAATTGCGAACCTCTGGTCGACCGAAGTCGAAGACGTATGTGCCCCAATCGAGTTGCTCACCGCGGCGGGGATCGGAATGTTCGTACAGGGGTGTTCCGTCGAACCTGCCGAGCGCCCAGGCATCCTTCGGGAAGTGCGCAGGTACCCAGTCCACGATCACACCGATCCCGGCCCGGTGCAGTTCATCAACGAGGGCCCGGAACTCGTCGGGAGTGCCGAGCCGCGAGGTCGGCGCGTAATACGAGGTGACCTGGTACCCCCACGACCCGCCGAACGGGTGCTCGGCGACCGGTAGCATCTCGACATGCGTGAAGCCCTGTGACACCACGTATTCGGTGAGTTCCGCCGCAAGCTGGCGGTAGCTCAGCCCTGGCCGCCACGATGCCAGATGCACCTCGTAGGTGCTCATCGGCTCGAACACCGGGTTCTTTTGGGCGCGCCGGGTCATCCAGTCGTCGTCGCCCCACCGGTAGCTGCTCGCCGTCACCTTGGACGCGGTCTGCGGCGGCACCTCCGTGGCGAATGCGAACGGGTCGGCGCGGTCGGTGACCACCCCGTCGGCGCCATGCACGCGAAACTTGTAGAGCCCGCCGACTTCAAAGCCGGGCCAGAACAGCTCCCACACCCCCGACGACCCCAGGGCGCGCAGTTGGGCCTCATTACCGTCCCAATGGTTGAATTCCCCGATCACGCCCACGCCCTTGGCGTTAGGTGCCCACACCGCGAAAGACACGCCGTCCACCACACCGTCGGGCGTGCTGAAGGACCGCCGGTGGGCGCCGAGAATCTCCCACAGCCGCTCGTGGCGCCCTTCATTGAACAGGTGCAAATCCACCTCACCGAGCGTCGGCAGGAAACGGTAACCGTCGGCCACCCGGTGCACGTCGAGTGCGCCGGTCGGGCCGCGATAGCTCACTTCGAGTCGATAGTCCACCAGGTTGACGAACGGCAGCGCCACCGCGAACAGGCCACCCTCCAGGTGCCGCAACGGATAGCGCTCGGGTCCGACGAGCGCGGCGACCTCCAGCGCATGCGGCCGGTAGGCCCGGATCACCGTGTGGTCGCCGTACTCGTGCGCACCGAGAACAGAATGCGGATCGTGGTGTTCCCCGGCCAGCACCCGGTCGAAGTCCGACTGGTCCGGCGCCAGATGTCTGCTGGTGTACTGCTTTGATTGCGTCATCTGCTCAGCTCCTGCGCAGTAGATCGGCACGTGCCTCGTCTGGCACCCGTGGCAAGTTCACGATGTGCGCGACGGCTCTCGCCGGGTCAAGACGGACGTAATTGCCGTGCCCCCAATGGTATTCCTCGCCGGTCACCTCGTCGCGCACCCAGAACCGGTCGTACCATTCCATCCCCAGCGCGGGCATGTCTAACCACAGCGTCGCCTCTTCGGCGCCGAACGGGTTTAGTGTCGCCAGAACCAGCACGGCGTCGCCTGTCGACGGATCGAACTTGCTGTAAGCCAGCAGTGCGTCGTTGTCGACATGATGAAAGTGCGTCGTGCGCAGCTGGTGAAGCGAGGGATGAAGTCGTCGGATCTCGTTGAGTTGGGCGATGAACG
>JAFAWC010000701.1 GCA_019242135.1 Mycobacteriaceae bacterium
TTGCCGGTGCTCATGGCGACCAGCGACCGCGGTCAAGTCGACGTCGAGCGATTCGATCTGCAACCAGATCGGCCAATCTTTCACGGCCTGCTGGGCGACATCGACCATGCTGATCTCGCTGATCTCAGTCGCGAAGAGATGGTTCCGCACCTGCTGCGACTGATCGATGCTACCGGACTGTCCGCGCGCGCGGCAGCGTCACTTCTCGAGATCGGACACACCCTCTCCACCTGGCCCCAATTGGCCGGGGACGTTGCTGTCGGTGCCGGTGCCATTGCCGAGGCCATCCGCAGGATCGGGCTCGGAGAAGACCTCCGCTCCGGGCGGGCGCGCGTCGACACGGCGGCCGCGCTGCGCAACCTTGAAGACCCGCCATCGCAGCCGGTCTCCCACCGGCAGTGGCAGCTCGATCAGGAACCGGCTCGCACTGAGTCGAACTCTACCGCGGAAGCCATTGCCGCAGCAGCCATTCGCGCACCGTCGGGCGGCAACGCGCAGCCATGGCACGTGGAATTCAGCGATGAGTCGGTCAGCGTGCGGCTGGCCGACGAGTACACATCAACGATGGATTTCGGCCTTCGTGCGAGCGCCGTCGCCGTCGGCGCGGCGGTGTTCAATGCGCGCGTTGCGGCGGCCGCGCACGGCGCTCTCGGCGCCGTCACGATGACGGATCGCGCGAACGGCTCGCCGCTCTGCGCGCGGATCAGGCTGGGCGGCGATGAGCACTCGGCCCTGTCGCGGCTTTATGAACCCATGCTCAACCGGGAGACCAACCGCCACCGGGGCACTGCGGAGCCGTTGACTGCTTCCATTGTGGAGCGGCTTACGGCGGTCGCCGCCGACGAGGGGGCGCGGCTCACGCTCCTCACTGACGCCGGGCACATCCTTGCATGCGCGCGAATATTAGGTGAATCTGACCGCATCCGCTACCTGACGCCCAGGCTGCACGCCGAGATGATGGCGGAAACGCGCTGGCCGGGCGACGCCTCGCCCGACTCGGGTATCGACGTGCGAAGCTTGGAACTCGACGCAGGTCACCAGGCACTGGTCGACATCCTGCGCCGACCGGACGTGATGGCCGAACTTTCTGAGTGGAACGGCGGAGCCGCCCTGGCCGCCGACACCCGCGCGCGGGTAGCGGGCTCCTCCGCTGTTGCTGTGCTGTGTGTACACGGACATACACTGCTCGACTACGCGCGCGGCGGATCGGCAATGGAAGCGGTGTGGATTGTGGCACAGCAGAACCGAATATCAGTTCAGCCGATATCGCCGGTGTTTCTCTACGTGCAGAACGATGACGAGCTCAGTGAAATGTCGCCGGCCTACGCCGCCGAATTGGCCGAGCTGCGTGGCGAATTCGCCAATCTCGTTGGCCTCAAGCCAGAGGAGTCGCTGGTAATGACCCTGCGGATGTTTCATGGTCCGAGCCCATCGGTGCGCAGCCGCCGCCGTTCTCTGGACACGACGCGACCTCGTATGACACTTCGGTCTTCGGAGCTGCGATGACTCTCAGCCTTGACCTTGTTGTCACCTCCGTCGCGACCAAGTTGATGTCGGCGACGGCGGCCGACGCCGTCGAGGTCAGTCAGCAGGTGTTAGCCAGCCTCGTCGAGTACTTCGATGTCGACGTCAGCTTCTTGCGGCACAACGATCACGACATCCGGGCCTCGAGGCTCATCGCCGAATGGCCACCTCGCCCGGACATCCAAGGCCCTGATCCGCTTGCCCTGGTCTATTTCGCCGACGCCGATCCGATCTTTGCGGTATCCGAGCACGCCAAGAAACCCGTTGTGCTTCGCCCCGAGCCTGCCAACGATGACTACCAGCGCCGCATCGAAGAGGACCGCCAAGTGCCGGCGACATCGATGGCCGCCGCTCCGCTGCTTTCGGGCGACATCACTACTGGAGCGCTGGGTTTCGTCAAGTTTGGTGACCGGGAGTGGACAACCGACGAGCTCAACGCGGTGCAGGCGATCGCATCATTATTCGCCCAGCTGCAGGCCAGGATCTATGCTGAGGAGCAGTTGCGCTACCTCGCCGAACACGATGATCTGACCGGCATGAGGAATCGCCGCGCATTGCTGGCACACCTCGATGAGCGGCTGCAGCCCGGGCAGCCGGGCACGGTGGCGCTGCTATTTTTGGATCTGGACCGCCTCAAGGCAATCAACGACTTTCTGGGTCACACCGCCGGAGACCATTTCATCCAGGCCGTCGCGCAGCGGCTGTCAGACAGGACTGGTCACTCGTCGCTCATCTGCAGGCTCGGTGGAGACGAATTCGTCGTTGTTCCGGACTCCCCCACTGGCATTGAGAAGGCTCAATCGCTCGCGCGCGACCTTCACGCTGCCCTATGCGATCGGGTAAGCATCGACGGAGAACTCGTAACGCGCACGGTGAGCATCGGTGTCGCGACAGGGGCCCCCGGGCTGGACAGCACCACAGATCTGTTGCGGCGTGCCGATCAAGCGGTGCTGACGGCCAAGAACGCCGGCGGAAATCAGATCGCCTTGTTCACCCACGAAATGTCGAAGCGGAGTGAATTCCGCAATGACATCGAACTGCACCTGCAAGACGTCATACGAAGTGAAGCGCTCACGCTGCACTACCTGCCCGAGGTCGACATGCGCACCGGCGAAAT
>JAFAWC010000718.1 GCA_019242135.1 Mycobacteriaceae bacterium
CAGCCCTTGCCGTCGGCCTGCATGATGAACGGGTCGTCGCCGCGCAGGGCTGCGACCCCCACCGCATCCGGAGCCGGCCGATAGTCCGGCGGCTTGGTCTTCTCGAAGTCGGGCACGTCGTGGCCCGTCCACTCACCGGCGTCGGCGTCCCACCAGACGAGCTTCTTGCGCTCGCTCCACGGCCGGCCCTGTGGGTCGGCCGACGCCCGGTTGTAGAGCACCCGCCGGTTCATCGGCCACGTCCAGCCCCACTCCGACTCGTACGGCGCCTGTTCGTCGTGGGGTTTGCGCCGCGCCGCCTGGTTGACCTCGTCGGCGTAGACACCGCTGTAGATCCAGCATCCGCACATCGTGCTGCCGTCGGCCTTCAGCTCGAGGTAGCTGCTCAGCGCCCGCCGGGCGGCAAGGTCGACGCCGCCGAGGCGCCGCAGCACATCCGCACCCGACGGCTCGTCGGCCTCCATGGCGTAGTCCCATGCGAGGTCGAGCAACGGCCGGTCGCGCTCGTCGGTGGAACCGGCCAGCTTGTCGCGCAGGATGCGGCCCAGGTGGTAGAAGAACCACAGCTCCGAGCGGGCGTCACCGGGCGGCTCGACCGCCTTCTCCCGCCACTGCAGCATCCGCTGGGTCTGCGTGAACGTGCCCGCCTTCTCCACATGCGCTGCGGCCGGGAAGGCGAACACCTCCGTGCGGCAGGTCTCGGGCGTGATCTCTCCCGTCTCGACTTCCGGCCCGTCCTTCCAGAACGTCGCGCTTTCGATTTCGACGAGGTCGCGCACCACCAGCCAGTCGAGGTTGGCCATGCCGAGCCGCTGCAGCCGCCCGTGCGCGGACCCTACCGCCGGGTTCTGCCCGAGCAAAAAGTAGCCGAACACCTTGCCGTCGACCATGTCCATGACTGTGCGGTAGGTGCCGTGGTCGCCGCTGATCCGTGGCAGGTAGTCGAAGCAGTAGTCGTTGTCGGCGCTGGCCCGTTCGCCCCAGTACTCCTTGAGCAGCGAGATCATGTATGCGTCGGCGTTGTGCCAGAAGCCCTTCTGGTTCTGGCCTTTGATGTTGTCGAGGTAGTCTGCCAATGTCGCCTGACCCGCCCGCGGCATCGCGAGATACCCGGGCAGCAGGTTGAAAAGTGTCGGTACGTCCGTGGAACCCTGGATGCTCGCGTGTCCGCGCAGGGCGATCACCCCGCCGCCGGGTCGGCCGATGTTGCCCAGCAGCAGCTGGATGATCGACCCCGCGCGGATGTACTGCGCGCCCACCGAGTGCTGCGTCCATCCCACGCTGTACACCAGCGCCGCCGTGCGCTCCCGCCCCGAGTTCTGCGTCCACGCCCGTGCGACGGTAAGGAACTGCGACGCCGGCACGCCGCACACGCGCTCCACCATTTGCGGGGTGTAGCGGGAGTAGTGGCGCTTGAGGATCTGATAGATGCAGCGCGGGTGCTGCAGCGTCGGGTCGGCCGGGATGTCGCCGGCCCCGCCCTCGATCGGCGCGCCGCCCGAGCCGTGCTGGTCCGGCGCGGCGCGCGCCTTGGCACCCGCCCCGCCGCGGCCGCCCGGGTGCGTCGACTCGTAGTGCCACGTCGTCGGATCGTAGGACGCGGTCTTCTCGTCGTAGCCGCTGAACAACCCGTCGAGATCCTCGGTGTCCGAGAAACGCTCGTCAACGAGAAAAGATGCGTTGGTGTACGCGGTGACGTATTCGCGGAAGTCCAGCTCGTTGGACAGGATGTAGTTGATCACCCCGCCGAGGAACGCGATGTCGCTGCCCGCCCGCAGCGGCACATGGCGGTCGGCGACCGCGCTGGTGCGGGTGAACCGTGGGTCGATGTGCACGACCTCGGCGCCGCGGGCCTTGGCCTCCATCACCCACTGGAAGCCGACGGGATGGGCCTCGGCCATGTTCGAACCCATGATGACGATGAAATCCGAGTTGACGAGGTCTTGCTGATAGTCCGTCGCACCACCGCGACCGAAGGAGGCTCCCAGACCGGGAACCGTGGCGCTGTGTCAAATACGGGCTTGGTTCTCGATCTGTAGAGCACCCAGCGCGGTGAACAGCTTCTTGATGAGGTAGTTCTCTTCGTTGTCCAGCGTCGCGCCGCCCAGACTGGCGATGCCCATCGTGCGGCGCAGCTTGTTGCCGTTGCTGTCGAGCTCTTGCCAGCCTTTGTTGCGGGCGTCGAGAACCCGGTCGGCGACCATGTCCATCGCCGAGTCGAGGTCCAGTTCCTGCCACTCGGTCCCGTAGGGTGCGCGGTAGCGGACGGTGCGCAGCCGCTGCGGCCCGGTGACCAGCTGCTTGCTCGCCGATCCTTTGGGACATAACCGGCCTCGTGAGATGGGGCTGTCCGGGTCGCCCTCGATCTGCACGACCTGCCCGTCTTTGACATAGACTTTCTGCGCGCAGCCGACCGCGCAGAACGGGCAGACCGAATGCGCGACGTGGTCCGCGTCGGCGGTGCGGGGCATCAGTCCCGCTGAGCGCGCGGACTGCGCGGCCCTGCCGCGGCCCAGCCCGTCCTCACCGGTGAGCTGCCGGTAAACCGGCCACGACCGGATCAGTTTCGCGATGTCCATTTCGGCGTCCCTCCGTCACGTAACGGTCGCGACTACCCGACCGGCATTTCGATCAAACCACTCGGCGCGCGCCGTCGTCGCTTCGCCGCGTGACCCGGCGCGCGTCGAGCTGTTCGAGCAGCGGAACGGCGACGCGTCGGGTGGTGCCGAGCGCGCGTTTGGCCTCGCTGACCGTGAACGGCTGCGGCAGCGATTTGAGGACCTCGGCGGCGCGGTCGAAAGCGTCGGGCCCGAGCACGACGCCGTCGGCGATGCGGGTCAACCGCCCGGCGCGCACGGCCGCGGCGAGCTCGCGGAAACCGAGGTGCAGCTCTTTGAGCTCGTCGGCCTCCGGGGCGCGGAACGGCTCGGCCGCCAGCCTGTGCACCACCTTGCGCACCGCCTCGTCCACGCGCGCGGGCAGACCCGCGTTCGGTGCCCGCACGAGCCCGCCGAGCACCTGAAAGCCGCTGCCTTCCAGCAGCGTTGATACCAGCTCGGCAGCGGGCAGCCCGACCTGCCGGCGCAGTGTCTCCAGCGGCATGCCTGCCGCGATGTCATGCTCGGCGGCCCACCGCGTCACCGTCGCCGACGCGTCGTCGCGCCGCCCGCTCCACCACTGCGGGTCGACGACCCATTCGCCGACGCGCTGCCCGGTAGCAGCAAACCCCATGGCGCGCAGCACATCTGCTCGCGCGCACACCGGCGGGCGAACAGCACCGCCGGCCAGCTCGGAAGCCCGGGCCCGCGCCGCGCCGCGCCGGCGCAGCTGCGGCGGCGCGACATCGAGTACGGTGACACCCGCCGCGATCCGGTGCTCGCCCGCATCTCGCAGCAGGCCGGTGTCGCCGATCCGCAACGGCAATGTGCGCGCCAGGCGCAGCCGCGCTCCGACGGCGCCCAGCGGCCGCACGTGCACCGGCACCGCCGCAGAACCGATGTGCAGCACCAATTCTCGGTGCAGCCGTGCGGGCGAGCGCAGCGCGACGTCGATCTCGGAGGTGTCCAGCCATGCGCCGGGGGTGCGCACGGTGTCACCGCGACCGATGTGATGACGGTCGACGCCGCGCAGGTTCACTGCAACTCGTCCCACCGCGGCGACGTCGGTCCGGTCCCGGCCCAGCGACTGCAGCCTGCGCACCGTCACCCGCCGCCCGGCGTGCTCGAGCTCGTCTCCGACGCGAATAGTCCCGGCGGCCAACGTCCCGGTGACGACCGTTCCCGCGCCGCGGACAGTGAACGAGCGGTCGACCCAAAGCCGCACGTCGGCGTCTCGGTCCGGGTCAGGCAGTCGGTCGGCCATCGCCAGCAGTTCCTGGCAAACCAGATCTAGGTCGGTGCCGACCACGACGGGCGCCCCGCCCAGCGAGGTCGCCGCGAACCGTTCTCGGGCCTGGGTGCTCGCGCGACACGGATCGGCGAGGTCGGCCTTGCTGATCACCACGAGCGCTTGGCGCACGCCGAGCGCGTCCAGCGCGGCGAGGTGCTCCTCTGACTGGGGCATCCAGCCCTCGGTTGCCGCGACGACGAAGATCACCGCGGGCACCGGCCCCACGCCCGCGAGCATGTTTGCGACGAACCGCTCGTGACCCGGCACGTCGACGAACGCGAACTCGTGGCCGCCGAGCTCCGTCCACGCGAAGCCGAGGTCGATCGTCAGGCCGCGGCGCTGCTCCTCGGCCAGCCGGTCGGGCCAGATCCCGGTGAGTGCCCGCACCAAGGTGGATTTGCCGTGGTCGACGTGGCCCGCGGTGGCTACGACGTACATGCCCGCACCGCCTCGATGAGCGTCTCGTCGTCCTCGGGGGCGACCGTGCGCAAATCCAGCACGCACCGCCCGGCCTCCAGCCGTCCGACCACCGCAGGGCTGCCGGTGCGCAGCGCAGCCGCACACGACTCGGGCAGGCTCACGGCGGCGCTGGGCAGCTGCACGCCGGGCGCCCCGCCGCCGCCGACAGCCGCGATGCAATCCACCGCACGCGCGCCGGGCAGTTGCGCGGCAATGCGTTCGGCCCGGGCCCGAAGTCCGACGGCGTCGGCGGCGAGCTGCTCGACGACCGGCGGCGCCGGACCCACCACCGTTGCCTCGAGCGCGGCCAGCGTGAGCTTGTCGACACGCAGCGCACGCGCCGCCGGATGCCGCCGCAGCCGCTCGACCAGCTCTGCCTCGCCGAACAACAGGCCCGCCTGCGGGCCGCCCAGCAGCTTGTCGCCGCTGGCGGTGACGATGTCGGCGCCATCGCGTAAAACCGTTGTGGCGTCCGGTTCCTCAGGCAGCAGCGGGTGCGGTGCAAGTAGGCCGGAGCCGATGTCCACCACCAAAGGCACGGCGAGCCCGGCCAACTCGCCGACGCTGACGGCCGAGGTGAACCCGCTGACCTCGAAGTTGGACGCATGGACCTTGAGCACGAACCCGGTGTCGGGGCCGATCGCGTCGGTGTAATCGCGAAGATGCGTCCGGTTGGTCGTCCCCACCTCGCGAAGGCGTGCCCCGGTGGACGCCAGCAGCTCGGGGATCCGGAATCCGTCGCCGATCTCGATCATCTCGCCGCGACTGAGCACGATCTCCTTGCCGGACGCCAGTGCCAGCGCCGTCAACAGCAATGCGGCCGCGTTGTTGTTGACGACATGGACTGCGCCGGCCGCCGGCACTGCCGCGGCCAGCGCGGCCAGCGCGCCGCGGCCGCGGCGCGCGCGGCGACCCGTCGCCAGGTCGAACTCGACGTCGGTGGCGCGGCCCGCGGTCACCACCGCCTCGAGCGCGGCCTCCGACAGTGGCGCGCGGCCGAGGTTGGTGTGGACGACGACGCCGGTGGCGTTGATGACCGGCCGCAGGCTTGCGGCGCTGACCGGAAGTGCGGCGACGGCGTGTTCGGTGACCTGCTCCGGCTCGATTTCGCCGGCGCGCGCCCGCTGCAGCGCGGCGCCGACCACCGACTTCACCAATCGCCGGCCCAGCATCTGTTGGGCCGCGACGAGCCGTGGGTCGGCGAGCACGACGTCGGTTCGGGGCACGCGCCGTCGCGGATCACCCATGTCGATTCCCCAGCTCATGGCGGAGGCGGACGGGAATCGAACCCGCCAGCGACAGAGCCTGCCGCTCAACGATTTTGAAGACCGTGCCGGTCACCAGGCCGGATACGCCTCCCTGTGCCATGGCGACCATCATTGCAAAGTCGCGGCCCGGCGGGTGGCAGCATGAATGCGATGGCCTACCGACTGACCCAGTACGCCCACGGCGGCGGCTGTGCATGCAAGATCCCGCCGGGTGAGCTGGAGGACATGGTCCGCGGGCTCCCGACGCTTCGGCCACGGGAGCCCGCGGGCGAGTTGCTTGTCGGTCTGGAGTCCGGCGATGACGCCGCGGCGGTGCGCATAGAGGGCGGTTTGGCGCTGATCGCGACAACCGACTTCTTCACGCCGGTGGTCGACGACGCCTACGACTGGGGCCGGATCGCCGCCGCCAACGCGCTGTCGGACGTCTACGCGATGGGCGGTCGCCCGGTGGTCGCGGTCAACCTGCTGGGCTGGCCCCGCGACGTCCTGCCGGTCGATCTCGCGGCCGAGACCCTGCGCGGCGGTCTGCAGGTGTGCGCTGCGGCGGGCTGCCATGTCGCCGGCGGGCACAGCGTCGATGACCCGGAGCCCAAGTACGGACTGGCCGTCACCGGCATCGCCGACCCGGATCGTCTGCTACGCAACGATTCCGGTAAGCCAGGCATGGCGCTGTCGCTGACCAAACCACTGGGCGTCGGGGTCCTCAACACCCGTCACAAGGCAACGGGAGAAGTCTTTCCGCACGCCGTCGACCTGATGGCAACGCTCAACGCCGAGGCCGCCCGCGCCGCGCTCGGCGCGGGCGTCGAATGTGCCACCGACGTCACTGGTTTCGGGCTGCTCGGACACTTGTACAAGTTGGCGCGGGCCAGCGGTGTCACGGCGGTGATCGACGCGCAGGCGGTGCCCTATCTCGACGGCGCGCGCGAGGCGCTGAACGCCGGCTACGTCAGCGGCGGCACGCGGCGCAATCTCGACTGGGTGCGACCGCACGTCGACCTGTCGTTGCTCGTCGAGGCCGAGGCCCTGTTGCTCGCCGACGCGCAGACCTCAGGTGGGCTGCTGATCGCCGGTGAGATCCCGGGCGCGCCCGTCATCGGCGAGCTGATACCGCGAGGACAGCACGCGATCGTCGTGCGCTGAACCGCCGATCCGGCCTTCTCGACTACGGACGACACCCACGCGGCTGGGGCAGACGCGTGATCATCACGCCACCGTCGATGAACGACACCCCGATGGTCTCCGCGGCCGACCCCCACGCCCACGACGTCATCGCGTCAGTCACTTCCCCACACCACGGCATCCCGTTGAGTGGTCCGAAGGTGGGCAGCTCGGAGCGCATCTGCGCCACCAGCTCGCGTTGGTTGCCGGGCACCTCCCAGAACTCGAAACCGGGCGGTGTCGGCTGCTTGCCCGAGTAGGGCCGCGCCCCGACGGGCAGCGTCATTTCCGGGACCAGAAACGACCGCGGACCGCCCAGGTCGGGAAGGGGCGTCGTGGTGGGTGCTTGCGCGGCTGTCGCAGGAACCGCACGTCCGGCGACCTCAACAGACGTCGACCCGGTCGTCACCAGGACCCCCAGAATCACCGCGCTGACGACCGCCGCGGCGCCGCCCAGCGCCATCCATCCCCGCGCCGACATCGGCGCGTACGCGGGCGGCTGCCTCGTCATCGTCCTCTCCTCGAGAAGCCAGATACAGTCCTCGGCCTATCCGACCACACGAGGGTCCTCTGCGCGCACGGGACGGACAAACTCGCGCCCTCCCGATTGACGCGCGCCGCGAAACCGCGGAGGGTACCGCTTAAAACCCCTCGGGAAAGGTCTGGACATGGCAGAACAGGCGGCGGCGGTGACGGTCTCGCATCCACCGGATGCGATCCTGCGGGTGGTCAACCCGCTCATGCGGGGTCTGCTGCGCACGCCACTCGGTGGTGGCATGCGTGAGCAGCTCATGGTGGTGAGCTTCAAGGGACGTAAGACGGGCCGGCAGTATTCGGTGCCGGTGAGCGCGCACCGCATCGATGACCAGCTCTACGCGCTGGTCGGCGCGCCGTGGAAACGCAACTTCCGCGACGGCGCCTCCGCCGAGGTGCTGCACAACGGGACGACGAGAACCATGCGCGGCGAACTCATTGAGGACCAGTCGGTGGTGGCCGATCTCTACCATCGCGCCGCCGAGTCGTACGGACCCAAACTGGCACAGCGTTCGATGGGACTGAAATTCCGCGACCAGAGCACGCCCACCCTCGAGGAGTTCACCGACGCGGTGGACCGCGAGAAACTCGCCGCGATCCGCTTCACCGCGGCCGGCTAGCTTGGGAGGTTAGATGAGCAATTATCGGGTTGTGGTTGTTGGAACAGACGGATCGGAATCGTCGCTGCGTGCGGTCGATCGGGCCGCCAGCATCGCTGCGGAGGCAAACGCGAAGTTAATTGTTTCCACGGCATACCTGCGCAAGGACAGGCGCACATCAGGCGAGCCGGATCAACTCCAAGGCGAAGGCTACAAGACTGAGGGTGCCGCGCCGGTCTATGCAATGCTTCGCGAGGCCAGTGAACGGGCCAAGAGAGCCGGCGTGAAGGATGTCGAGGAGCGCGCGATCGTCGGAGCGCCCGTGGATGTGCTTGTGGATCTGGCAAAGGAAGTAGAGGCTGACCTGCTGGTCGTCGGAAACGTGGGAGTGAACTCCATCGCCGGGCGCTTACTTGGGTCGGTCCCCGCCGCCGTTAGGCATCGAGCGAAGACGAAGGTGTTAGTGGTCGAGACCACGGATTAAGAGCTTACGAGGCCGTCCATGCCGCTGTCCTGCACGTGCGGCGAATCCTCGGGTCAGTGCCTGATGCGGTCGCACGGGAAGCCCGGGACCTGGCATGGGACACCCGGACGTCGCGAGCGACCTGCGTCGGCCCCCGATGACGGGTCAACGCTCGTGAACATCGTTGAACTTCGCGTCCTTGCTGCCGAGTTCGTGCTGGATGCGCGTGCGCCCGTTGTCGCGCGTGTTACCGACTGCCATGACGTGGGCCCCTTGCTGTGTTGCCCCCTGTAAACAGCACGCGCGTTGGGATACTGGGTCGATGGCCGATCGCAACGTCCTCGGCGGGCCGCTCCAACCGTGCGGCAGCGACCCGCTCACCGGCTTTTACCGTGACGGATGCTGCTCGACCGGACTGGAGGACCTGGGCCGGCACACCATCTGTGCAGTCGTCACCGCAGAGTTCCTGACCCATCAACGCTCCATAGGCAACGACCTGTCGACGCCGGTGCCCGAGTTCCGGTTCCCGGGCCTCGTGCCAGGCGACCGCTGGTGTGTCACCGCCGCGAACTGGTTTCAGGCCTATCGCGACGGTTTCGCGGCTCCCGTCGTGCTTGCCTGTACCCATGAGTCCGCGCTTGATCTCGTCCCGCTGGAGGCATTGCGGGAACACGCCGTCGACGTGCCCGACGACCTCGGCGACCTCTAGGGACCAGTTCACCCGCTGATTCGCGCCCGAGGCCCCCAAGGATCTTCCAAGGCGTCCCCGCGATTCTTCTCTGCACCAAGCCAATGCAAGGGAGAAGACAATGCGGAACCGATCCTGGCCCCGTCTATGGCCGGTACGGGAGATCGCCCCGCCGTCGCTGCAGTTCCGCACGATCCACGGGTACCGGCGTGCTTTCCGGGTGGCCGGGTCAGGGCCCGCCATCCTGCTGATCCATGGCGTCGGCGACAACTCCACGACCTGGGAGTCCGTGCAGGCCCAACTCGCGCAACGGTTTACCGTCATCGCGCCAGACCTGCTGGGCCACGGCGAGTCCGACAAGCCACGTGCCGACTACTCGTTGGCAGGATTCGCCAACGGCATGCGCGACCTGCTCGCCGTGCTCGGTATCGACCGTGTCACTGTGGTCGGGCATTCCCTCGGTGGCGGCGTCGCAATGCAATTCGCTTATCAGTATCCTCACCTGGTCGAGCGCATTGTGCTGGTCAGCAGTGGCGGAGTGACCAAGGATGTGAGCTTGGCGCTGCGACTAGCGGCACTCCCGATGGGCAGCGAGGCACTGGCGATGCTGCGGGTGCCCGGCGCCTTTCCGGCGTTGCAGCTGGTGGGCCGTGCCGTCGGCTCGGTGCTGGGATCCACCAAGTTCGGACGCGATGTGCCCGACGGGATCCGTCTGCTCGCCCGGCTGCGTCAGCCGGCCGCGTTGTCGGCTTTCTCCCGGACATTGCGAGCGGTGGTGGACGGCCAGGGCCAGTTCGTCACGATGCTCGATCGCAGCTATCTCATGCAAACGATTCCGCTGCAACTGATCTGGGGCGCAGACGACTTCGTGATCCCGGTCAGCCATGCGCGGATCGCTCATGATGCGAT
>JAFAWC010000723.1 GCA_019242135.1 Mycobacteriaceae bacterium
CTACCTGGGGAAACCAGGCCTCGCCGAACGGGAGCAGAACGCGTTGACGCCCGACGCCGAACGCAACTGGCGCCAGGCGGTGCACCACGCCGCAGCCGCCACCGGCGGTCCCACGTTCTTGGCCCGCGTCAACGAGGGCTGTGGCCACTGCCCGGTCCGGTCCAGCTGCCCGGCGCGGGAGCTCCGATCGTGACCGTTCGCTACGGCCCCGCCGAACTCGCCGACGCCCTGGGTCTTCCGGTCCCCACCGAGGAACAGGCCGCGGTCATCGCCGCGCCACCAGGCCCGCTGGTCGTGATCGCCGGCGCGGGTGCCGGCAAAACCGAGACGATGGCCGCGCGGGTGGTGTGGCTGGTGGCCAACGGTTACGCCGACCCGGGACAGGTGCTGGGACTGACCTTCACCCGCAAAGCCGCCGCGCAACTGCTGCGGCGCGTTCGTTCGCGACTGTCCCGACTCGCTGCCCTGCGGGCGGGACAGTCGATCGATGCCGAACCGGCGACCGTCAGCACTTACCACGCGTTCGCGGGGACCTTGCTGCGCGAGCACGGGGTGCTGGTGGGGATCGAACCGGACACCCGGTTGCTCGCTGAAACCGAGTTGTGGCAGCTCGCCTTTCGTGTCGTGTGCGAGTATCCCGGCCACCTCGACACCGACAAGAGTCCCGCCGCGGTCACCTCGATGGTGCTGCGGCTGTCATCGGCACTGGCCGAGCATCTCGTCGACACCGCCGCGTTGCGCAACACCCACGGTGAGCTCGAGCGCCTCCTGCACACACTGCCGTCCGGCCCACACCAGCGCGCAGGCGGTCCGAGCCAATGGCTCCGGCGGATGCTCGCGGTGCAGCACGAACGCGCCCAGCTCGTGCCGCTCGTCGACGCACTGCACGCGCGGATGCGCGCCGAGAAGGTGATGGATTACGGCTCGCAGATGGCGACGGCCGCGCGCTTGGTGATTCGCCGACCCGAGGTGGGCGAGCAGTTGCGGCGCCGGTTTCGAGTGGTGCTGCTCGACGAATACCAGGACACCGGTCACGCACAGCGCATCGCGCTGTCGTCGCTGTTCGGCGGAGGGGTGGACGACCAGTTGGCGTTGACCGCCGTTGGCGATCCGATTCAGTCAATCTACGGATGGCGAGGTGCGTCGGCCACCAATCTGCCGCGGTTCGCCACCGACTTCCCGCGCGCCGACGGATCACCGGCCCCGACACTGGAGCTGCGCACCAGCTGGCGCAACCCCCCGCGGGCATTGCATCTGGCCAACGCGGTGTCGACCGAGGCCCGCCGCCGGTCCGTGGCGGTGCGCACCCTGCGGGCGCATCCGGGCGCATCGGCGGGCACCGTCTGTTGCGCCCTACTCGAGCATGTGCGAGCCGAACGTGACTGGGTCGCCGACCATCTCGCGCGGCGCTACCACGAAGCCAAACGGGCGGGCGCAGCGCCGCCGTCAGCTGCGGTGCTGGTGCGGCGCAACGCCGACGCGGGCCCGCTGGCAGAGACGCTCGCCGCGCGAGGAGTTCCGGTCGAGGTGGTAGGGCTGGCCGGGCTGCTCGCGGTCCGCGAGGTCGCCGATGTGGTGGCCATGCTGCGGCTGGTCGCTGAACCGACCGCCGGCTCCGCGGCGATGCGGGTGCTCACGGGTCCGCGGTGGCGCCTCGGCGGCCGCGACATCGCCGCGTTGTGGCGGCGCGCGGTCGAGTTGGAGGACGATCGGGCTGGCGCGCCCGCGCTGGAGCAGATCGTCTCGCGGGCTGCGCCCGACGCCGACGTTGCTTGTCTGGCCGACGCGATCTGTGATCCAGGGCCAGCCGGCCGCTACTCCGACGAGGGCCACCGACGCATCGCCGCACTCGGCCGAGAACTGGCAGGATTGCGCGCCCGGCTCGGTATCCCGCTGCCCGACCTGGTCGCCGACGTGCGGCGGGTAATCGGCGTCGACGTCGAGGCCCGCGCGGCACGGCCCGTCGATGCGGGCTGGTCGGGCAGTGAGCATCTGGACGCGTTCGCCGACGAGGTCGCCGCATACGCCGATCGGCCCGGTGCGTCGGTGAGGGGCTTGCTGTCCTATCTCGATGACGCGATGACCGTGGAAAACGGGTTGTCCCCCGCCGATGTCACCGTCTCGCGCGAGCGTGTCCAGGTGATGACAGCGCACGCGGCGAAGGGGCTCGAGTGGCAGATCGTCGCGGTGCCGCATCTGAGCACTCGCATCTTTCCGTCGACCACGTCAACCCGCAGTTGGCTAACGGACGCCGCGGATCTGCCGCCCCTGCTTCGCGGCGACCGTTCCGACGACGGCGTGCACGGCATTCCGGTTCTGGACACTTCGGCCGTCACGAACCGAAAACAACTCTGCGACACAATAAATCAACATCGTCGTCGACTTGAGCAGCGGCGCATCGACGAGGAGCGGCGCCTGCTGTACGTCGCCATCACGCGAGCTGAGGACACGCTGCTGCTGTCGGGTCATCATTGGGGTCCGTCGACCGCCAAGCCCAGCGGCCCGTCGGAGTTCCTCACCGAGCTCAAGGACATCATCGACGCCTCGGCCGCCGACGGTGACCCGTGCGGCCTGATCGAGCAGTGGGCGCCTGTGCCCGCCGACGGCGAGCGAAACCCGTTGCGCGACGACGTCTGCGAAGCGGTGTGGCCTGCGGACCCGCTGGGCGCACGTCGCGTCGACGTGGAACGGGGTGCGGCGCTGGTGCGCGGGGCAGCCGAAGCCTTCATGACGCCCGCCGACGACCCCGAGGGCTGGATCGCGGACGTCGACGCGCTGCTCGCTGAGCGAGCGCACGATGACGACGTGCCCGCGACATCTCCGCCGCCGGAGATCTCGGTGAGCTCATTGGTGGAGCTTGGCCGTGACCCGACCGGCGCTGGCGCGCGGCTGACCCGCCGACTGCCGGTTCGGCCTGAGCGCAACGCGTTGCTGGGCACTTCTTTTCACGCATGGGTCCAGCGGTTCTACGGCAGCGGCAGGCTTTTCGACCTCGAGGATCTGGCGGGTGCCGTCGACGATGCGACTGCCGACGAGCGACTGGGTGAGCTGCAGGCGGCGTTCACGGCGTCGCGATGGGCGTGGCGCACACCCGTCGACGTCGAGGTGCCGTTCGAGATGACGATCGGCGACACGGTGGTGCGGGGCCGCATCGACTCGGTATTCGCCGACGATGACGGCGGCGCGACGGTAGTGGACTGGAAGACGGGCGAACTGCCCTGCACCGCAGACGAATTGCGTCACGCGGCGGTCCAACTCGGCGTGTACCGACTGGCGTGGGCCGCGTTACAGGGTTGTCCGCAGTCAACGGTGAGGGCCGCGTTTCACTATGTGCGGTCGGGTCGCACCGTCAGTCCTGACCGGCTGCCGGATGCCGACGAGCTCGCCGCACTGCTGGCGCCCCGGGAGTAGCGCCCTCATCCGGCCCGGGCGCCGTCGGCGTTC
>JAFAWC010000293.1 GCA_019242135.1 Mycobacteriaceae bacterium
TCGCCACGACATCGCCGAGTTCATGAGCTTCGACCGCGGCTTCGATGCCTACCCACGGATCAAGCGTCTGGCCTGACCGAGACAGCGCTAGCGGCTTCTTGTAACGGGTTGGGTGCCGTTACTCGCTGACCACCACCCGCAAGACAGCTGGCTAATCGCCCGTGCGCACAAATTTGTCCTCGAAATCGCCGCCGACGCATGCGCCCGTCGACACATTTTGACCATGCCCGGTGAGCTCCGGGATCGGGTCCTGCAGCTGTTCAGGCAGCGGGTACTCCGCGGTAATCGTGACCTGCGTCGTGCCGCCGAGCGCGCACGGAACGGTGCCCTCATCGTTGCGCGTCCACTTACCGCTGTCGAAAACCAATGGCACGACCCCATCGGGTGCGTGGAATGCGCTAATGCACCGATCGCCGGTGCGCAGACAGTACGTGCGGACAGTGAGATCGTCTTGTCCCGGGGCATAACTGCCGTTCGCGTAGGTTATCGCCTCGTGGTAGCGCCCATGCAGCGCAGCTGCCGGGGATGCCGCCCGCGGCGGTAGGGCGGCTGGATCGGGAACCCTGGCGACGTCGGGGTCGCCGGTGCGGGTGAAGGTCACTGTTCGCTTGAGGCTGCTGCAGCTGTTGGTGGTGTTGCGGGTTGTTTCGCCAGAGAGAGTGCCGTCGGGATGCGGCTGCAGCGTGAACATCACCCAGACCTCGGTGGGAGCGTTATTGCATTGCGTTGAACCGAGGCCGACAGCTTCCCAGCTTCCGCCCACCTCATCGAACACCAAATTCGACACGAGCACGATTCCACTGCCGCCAAGGTATGACGCCGTCGCCACGCAGCCCCCCGGGCTACACGTCGAGCGCACGCCCCACGTGCCAGTCGTCGCTGGCGCACCTGCGATCGGTTTACCGTCGAGATCAGTGCCCGGGCCATAGTCCGCCCGGTAGGTGCCGGTGAAGGCACCCCCAATGGCTGCCGCGGTGGCCGGGTTGTGATGCTTGAAGAGCCGCACGCCCGCGAAGACACCACCAGTGACGATCAGCAGCACGATGAGCACCAGGGCGGCAATCAGGACACGGGGACGCCGCCCCAGCCGCTTTCGGATGGGTGGTGCCGGTGGCGGTAACCACACCGACGTAGACACGCCAGCCGCGGGTTGGCTGTCTTGGGCAGGGACGGGCGGCGTTTTGAGCCAGTACTGCAGGTCCCTTGCGAAGTCACCGCAACTGGGAAACCGGCCGGAAGCCTCTTTGGCCATCGCCGTGGCCATCGCCGGATCCAGTCCGCCCAACTCCGGGCGGCGTTCCCCCAGCGATGGCACTGGAGCCGCGACATGCTTGGTGATCACCACAGCGGGATTGGAATCGACATACGGCGGCGCGCCGGTCAACAGGTCAAACGCGGTGCAGGCGAGCGCGTACTGGTCGCTGCGCCCGTCGACCGCTTCACCCCTCAGCTGCTCGGGTGCCGCGTAGGCCACTGTGCCCACCCCGATGTTCGTTGCGGTCAGCCTCGACGAATCATCGACGCGCCTGGCGATGCCGAAATCGGCCAGGAAAATCCGTGACGTTTGAGAGTCCAGCAGGATGTTGGCCGGTTTGACATCGCGGTGCAACAACCCCCGCTGATGCGCGTAATCCAACGCCGAGGCGACCGCGGTGATGATCGGCAGCGCCTCGCCGGGGGGCATCCCGTCGGGGTAATGCCCGCGCAATAGTCGGGCCGCATCGGTTCCCTCCACATACGCCATCGAGATCCACAGCTGCCCGTCGTATTCACCGCGGTCGTAGATGGCCAAGATGTGGGGATGCGACAAGCTGGCCGCTAGATCGGCCTCACGCAAGAACCGCGTCCGATACTCCGGGTCGGCGGTCAACTCCGCCGACAAGACCTTCACCGCATCCTGGCGCGGCAGCCGCGGATGCTGCGCCAAATAGACCGTGCCCATCGCCCCGGCGCCCAGCACCCGCAGGATCGTGTATCCGGCAAACACCTCGCCGACCGCCACCGGCATGGGCAAATCGTAGGTCCGCCGGAACGGCCGAATGGTCAATTCTCGGCGATCGCCACAGCCACCGCAGCAGTCACCCGCAGCGTTGACGTTTCATGTGACCGTGCTCGCGCACCCCACTCTCGATTCCGACTTCCTACCTCATCGGATGCTGTCAACGGGCCCTATCCTGAGCAGATGAGCACGGGCTCCGAGGCGGCGACCGCGGTCGCCACGGCCCATCCGCGCCGAGCGGTGATCGATCAAGCGTGGCGCGCGATCGGGCCGGGGGTGGAGGTGCTGAGCGGCCAGGACGGTGGCCCATTGCGGCGCACCGTCAAGCGAATCATCGACCCGTTGGTGTTGCGACTGAGGTCGAACCCGCACTATTCGCCCCCGATCGTGGCTGCTGGCGTGGCAGCGGCGATGCACGACCTGGTGGTCGCACACGGCCCGCAATTGCGAGCCGCCGCAGCCTGGTTCACGCTGCTCAAACTCGAGCGGCGTCGCCTGCGCCTCACCACCGGAAACGCCCAGGAGCTGTACTTTCCGGTGTCCTTCGAGCTCGCGGTGGCGAAAGGGACACCCTGCCAACAGGATCGCGAAACCGCAGCGGTAGTGCTCCGCGAGATCCACCAGGAGCGGGACCGTACCGGGATCGAGGTGCTGAACCAGTACGTGGCCAGTCAAGACGTCGTCGCCTCGCTCACCCGCCAACTTGACTGCAGTTGGGCTGACGTACGGCCGAACGACATCATGGCGGGTCCGTTTCTGGCGGGGCTCACCACTGTGCTCGGATCCGCCGACAGCCACCGTGCGTGGGCGGCGCGTCAGCGCGTCTGGTCAGGGCTGATCGCCGACGCGACACCGTACAACCTCGGCGCCCGGGCACGCAGCACGTCAGCGTCCTTACCCTGGTCGATCGTCGAGCTTGGGCTGAGCTCGGTTGTGCCGCAACAGCCCCCGGCGATCAGCGGAGGCTCCGACAGTGACCGTCCGTTGAATCGCAGCGTGGTGGAGCGCGTGCGCGCGACCCTTCGTCGCGCCATGGACCGCGATGAGTTACCTGATATCCCGATGTTGTGTGCGGAGGAGGTCGACCGGGCGTGCGCGCCGTGGGGACTGCTCGCCGAGGACAAGCAGGCGACGCTGGTCGCCGGTATGGAGATCGCTGTCGAGCTCGCACCGTTAGCCGAACTCGGCGTGACCCGCTACGCGTTGGCCGGTCAAATCCAGGCCCGGCTGCGCAAGGAGGCCTATGTACTGCACGCACGGCGCTACCTGTCCGACGCGGGGCCGATCCACGAGCGTCAACGCAAGGTGGTCGACGAGCTCGCCGCGTTCGCACGCCCATACCTGAGCCGGTTGTGGGCCCGGCTGCATGGGCGTGACGTCTGGCAGGAGCCGTGCGACGACGTCGACGACATGCGGGCACTGCTCGAGGGTGTCGCCAGGTCGGTCAGCCTCGACCACCGGCAGCAGATCAAGGCAATGCTGGAACTGCAGGTGGCCGAATGAAACTGGTCGCCGATTCGGGTTTGTGGACGACAGGTCCGCGCGTGGCGCCGAGTCCACTCGCCGCGGTGCTGGAGGTCAGCGGTGCGGTTTTGTCGTGGACGATCGACGACCCTCGCGGCAGTGTCGGCACCCGGATCACCTTCACCGATCCGAATCGCGCCGACTGGCTCTGGCGGGTTCTCGGTGAATCCGGACACGTTGCGGTAGCCGCCGCGCTTCACGGCCGCGAAGCCAACGAGCCTCACACCATCGACGTCGCTGGTGTCAGCGCGCCCTTTACGGCCGTCTCGTACGGGATGTTGAGGGTCGACACCGGCACCGGATCGGTTGATCAGCTGCGGCGTTTGGCCGTCGGACACTGGTTGCGCCGATGGTGGCCCGCGAGTCACCGTGACGGCATCGCCGGTCTCGACCCGGCGCTGCTGGATGCCGAGATCGCGGTGCTCACCGCCGAAGCTCAGGAATTCTTCACCGACGACACCCTCGATTCGGATGTGGAAGAGCTTCTCAGCCCGCACGCTTCGGCCCTGAGGGCCCACATGCGGACCGGGGATCCTCGAGTGCTTCAACTGGCGGGAGCTGCCGCAGAACTTGCCGAGACGATCGGCGCGGACGGGTCGCGATGGACTGAATTACTTGCCGCGCTTGACGGTTCGGCAGCACCGGGCCCGGTCATCGACCTGGCTGCAACTATCGGCGCCCCCGCTGACTATGGGCCGGTTGCCGGCCCGACTCCGAGGCAGCCGGGCGGGGCCACGATCGCCGGGGGCGTGGGCTCCATCAGGTGGGGCGGCGTCCCGCCCGGTGTATTCGATGCGGCTGAGGA
>JAFAWC010000221.1 GCA_019242135.1 Mycobacteriaceae bacterium
CGGCCGCGTCGAGGTCGACGGGCATGTGGTCACCGAATTGGGGACCCGGGTGGATCCGAACGTGTCGGTGGTGCGGGTCGACGGAGCCCGGGTGATGCTCGACGACTCACTGGTCCATCTTGCCCTGAACAAGCCGCACGGAGTGCATTCGACGATGTCCGACGATCGTGGACGCCCGTGCATCGGCGACCTCATTGAGCACAGGGTTCGCGGCAACAAGAAGCTGTTTCACGTCGGGCGGCTCGACGCGGACACCGAGGGACTGATCCTGTTGACCAATGACGGCGAGCTCGCGCACCGGCTGATGCACCCGTCCTACGAGGTGCCGAAGACCTATGTGGCGACCGTCAACGGAACGGTGCCCCGCAGCCTGGGCAATACACTGCGCGCGGGAATCGATCTGGAGGACGGACCTGCTTCGGTCGATCATTTCGCGGTTGTGGATGCCATCCGCGGGAAAACCATGGTGCGAGTGACCCTGCACGAGGGGCGCAAGCGAATCGTGCGCCGTCTGCTGGCCGCCGCCGGTTACCCGGTAGAGTCGTTGGTGCGTACCGACATTGGTGCGGTATCGCTGGGCAACCAGCGCCCGGGCAGCATCCGGCCGCTGCGCCGCGACGAGATCGGGGCGTTGTACAAGGCGGTGGGTCTGTGACGGCATCGATGACGATCGCGATCGACGGCCCGGCCGGTACCGGAAAGTCTTCCGTGTCAAAGAGTTTGGCGCGCGCTCTGGGCGCCCGGTATCTCGACACCGGGGCGATGTACCGGATCATGACCCTGTACATGCTGCGTGCGGGGATTGAGCTCAGCGATCCGGGAGCGATCGCCGCCGCCGCGAGCGACGTTGACTTATCGGTCGGCTACGATCCGACGATCGATCACTCCCTTCTTGCAGGGGAGGATGTTTCGCAGCTTATCCGTGGCGACGAGGTGACCCGCGCGGTATCGGCGGTGTCAGCCGTGCCAGCGGTACGAGAGCGGCTCGTGCAGTTGCAGCGCGAGCTAGCCGCGGGTGAGGGCAGTGTGGTCGTGGAGGGCCGTGACATCGGCACGGTGGTGTTGCCCGACGCGGACGTGAAGTTCTTCTTGACTGCCTCCGCAGAGACCCGCGCGCGCCGGCGCAACGACCAGAACATCAGCACCGGTCTGGGTGACAACTTCGACGCGGTGCTGGCCGATGTGCAACGCCGTGACCGCCTGGATTCAACGCGAGCGGTGTCGCCGCTACGGCCGGCCGACGACGCAATCATCATCGACACGAGCGAGATGACCGAGGCTGAAGTGGTCCGGCATTTGGTCGAGGTCGTCGGGGAGCGGGCTCGGGCGCTGCGATGAGTGACGGCACCTGGACCGACGAAACCGATTGGGAATTGAGCGGGGCCGACGCCGAACCGGGGATTGAGGAACCTGGGCCCCCGCCCGTCGTCGCGGTGGTGGGCCGACCGAACGTGGGAAAATCCACTCTCGTCAACCGGATCCTTGGGCGTCGCGAAGCCGTCGTGCAGGACGTGCCCGGGGTGACCCGGGACCGGGTGTCCTACGACGCGCTGTGGACCGGACGGCGATTCGTCGTGCAGGACACCGGGGGATGGGAGCCGGACGCCAAAGGCCTGCAGCAGTTGGTGGCCGAGCAGGCGTCTGTCGCGATGCGCACCGCCGACGCGATCGTTCTCGTCGTCGACGCGGTCGTCGGGGCGACCGCAGGTGATGAGGCCGCGGCAAAGACGCTGCAACGATCGGGCAAACCGGTTTTTTTGGTGGCCAACAAGGTTGACACGGACCGCGGCGAATCCGAAGCGGCGGAGCTGTGGTCGCTGGGGCTGGGCCAGCCCTATGCGATCAGCGCCATGCACGGCCGCGGCGTGGCGGACCTGCTTGATGACGTGGTGGCCGCGTTGCCAGCGGTGTCCGAGAGCACCGGGGCAGGCGGGGGGCCGCGCCGGGTAGCGCTGGTGGGCAAACCCAACGTCGGGAAAAGTTCGTTGTTGAACAAACTCGCCGGCGATCAGCGATCGGTGGTGCACGAGGTGGCGGGTACCACCGTCGATCCGGTCGATTCGCTCATCGAGTTGGGTGGCAAGGTGTGGCGGTTCGTCGACACGGCGGGATTGCGCCGCAAGGTCGGGCAGGCGAGCGGGCACGAGTTCTACGCGTCGGTGCGCACGCACGGTGCCATTGACGCCGCCGAGGTGGTGATCGCATTGATCGACGCCTCAGGGCCGCTGACCGAACAGGACCTGCGGGTCTTGTCCATGGTGATCGACGCCGGACGGGCACTGGTGCTGGCGTTCAACAAGTGGGACCTGGTCGACGAGGACCGGCGCATCCAGCTG
>JAFAWC010000364.1 GCA_019242135.1 Mycobacteriaceae bacterium
CACCTGGACCGTGAATTCGACTATCTCGTGGCGGCCGACCAGTCCGACGACGCCCAACCGGGCGTGCGGGCGCGGGTGCGCTTCCACGGCCGGCTGGTCGACGCTTTTGTGCTGGAGCGGCGCTCGGAGACCGACCATGCCGGCGAGCTGGGCTGGCTGGACCGGGTCGTCTCGCCGGAGCGGGTGCTCAGTCCCGGCGTATGGCGCCTCATCGACGCGGTTGCCGCCCGGTATGCGGGAACCCGCGCTGATGTGGTGCGTCTGGCCGTTCCGCCGCGGCACGCACGCGTCGAACGCGAGACCGCCAAGCCGCAGACCACCGGCGCGGTCGCGGGCCACGATGTCGCGGGACTCGATGTCGCCGGCTGGAGCGCATACCAGCGGGGCGAACGATTCCTGGCCGCGCTCGCCGAGGGTCGCGCCGCCCGAGCGGTGTGGCAGGCGCTGCCCGGCGAGCAGTGGGCCATGCGCATCGCGGAAGCGGCGGCGGTGGTCGTCGGCGCGGGCCGCGGCGTCCTCGTCGTCGTTCCCGACCAGCGCGACGTCGACGTGCTGCTGGCGCACTGCGTTCGGCTCGTCGAGCGGGCCGCAGTGGTGGCGCTGTCCGCAGGTCTGGGGCCGGCGGAGCGGTACCGCCGCTGGCTGGCGGCACTGCGGGGCACCGCTCGTCTGGTGATCGGTACCCGCAGTGCGGTGTTCGCGCCGGTCACCGATCTCGGGCTAGTGATCGTGTGGGACGACGGCGACGACACCCTCGCCGAGCCGCGCACGCCCTATCCGCACGCTCGCGATGTCGCGATGTTGCGCGCTCATCAGCTGAGGTGTGCCGCCGTGATCGGCGGGTACGCCCGCACGGCGGAGGCGCAGGCGCTGGTGCGCACCGGCTGGGCGCACGACCTGGTGGCCGCCCGGCCGACGGTGCGCGCGCGGGCACCACGGGTGATCGCTCTGGACGACAGCGGTTACGCCGACGCCCGCGACCCGGCGGCGCGCACGGCGAGGCTGCCGTCGATCGCGCTGAGCGCGGCCCGAACAGCGCTCGACGCCGGTTCGCCTGTCCTGGTGCAGGTGCCGCGTCGCGGCTATGTGCCCGCACTGTCCTGCTCGGCGTGCCGCACGATCGCCCGCTGCCGGCATTGCACGGGGCCGTTGTCCGTCCCCGAGCGGGATCACGCCGGGACGGTATGTCGCTGGTGCGGTCGCGTCGACGCGACGGTCACATGTGTCCGGTGCGGGGGTCAAGCCATCCGCGCTGTCGTGGTCGGCGCCCGGCGGACGGCCGAGGAGCTGGGCCGGGCCTTTCCGGGCACTGCGGTGGTGCCCTCGGGTGGTGACAACATGGTGCGCGAGATCGAGCCGCACCCGGCGCTGGTGATCGCCACGCCCGGCGCCGAGCCGCGGGTCTGCGGGGGCTACGGTGCGGCGCTGCTGCTCGACAGCTGGGCGATGCTGGGCCGACAGGACCTGCGCGCTGCCGAGGACACGCTGCGGCGGTGGATGGGCGCCGCAGCGCTGGTGCGCAGCCGCACTGAGGCCGGCGTCGTCGCGGTGGTCGCCGAGTCGGTGATCGCAACCGTGCAGGCGCTGGTCCGCTGGGATCCAATCGGTCACGCCGACACCGAACTCGAAGCGAGATCCGAGGTGGGCCTGCCGCCCAGCGTGCACATCGCGGCGCTGGACGGCCGCCCGCAGGCGGTGAGTGCGCTGCTCGAGCGCGCGGAGCTGCCGGTAGGCGCCGAGCTGCTCGGACCCGTGCGGCTGCCCGTCGCCGCGCGCCGACCTGCGGGCGCCGTCGCGGGCGAGGCGGTGACGCGAATGCTGGTCAGGGTGGGCCACGATCAGGGGCTGGCATTGGCGGCCGCTCTCCGACGCGCGGTCGCGGTGTCATCGGCGCGCCATGACCACGAACCGGTCCGGATCCAGATCGACCCGCTGCACATAGGGTAGAGACAGACGGCGTGGCAGCAGACGGCGTGGAGCAGGGGCAGGCCGCGTGCGGTGAGAGAAGACCGCGTGCGCCGGGCCGAGGAGGTAAGCCGACCAGTGCGTCTCGTCTTCGCCGGCACACCTGAAACCGCGCTGCCGGCGCTGCGCCGCCTGATCGACTCTCCGCGTCACGACGTGATCGCGGTGCTGACCCGCCCCGACGCTGCGTCCGGGCGCCGGGGGAAGGCGACACCCTCACCCGTGGCGCGGATGGGGCACGAGGAGGGCATCGAGGTGCTCAGACCGCAACGGCCCAACTCCGCTGAGTTCGTCGACCGGCTCGCCGCGCTCGCCCCCGACTGCTGCCCGGTGGTCGCCTACGGCGCACTGTTGCGTGACGACCTGCTCGCGGTGCCGCCACACGGCTGGGTGAACCTGCACTTCTCGCTGCTGCCGGCATGGCGGGGCGCCGCGCCCGTGCCGGCGGCGATCGCCGCCGGCGACACCGTGACGGGCGCGACGACGTTCCTCATCGAACGCGATCTCGACAGCGGTCCCGTCTACGGGGTCGTCACGGAGACCGTGGGGTCGGCCGACACCGCAGGTGAACTGCTGCACCGGCTTTCGTTGTCCGGGGCCGCGTTGCTGGAATCCACGCTCGACGGCATCGCCGACGGCTCGCTGATCCCCGTACCGCAGCCCGCCGACGGCGTGAGCATCGCACCGAAGATCACCGTCGAGTCGGCGCGCGTGCGATGGGACCTGCCGGCGCAGGCCGTCGAGCGCCGCATCCGGGCGGTCACACCGTTCCCCGGGGCATGGACGATGGTCGATGGCGTGCGTCTCAAGATCGGCCCCGTCACCGTGGCAGCGGCCGATGCGACCGATCCGTTGCAGCCGGGGCAGTTGCAGGTGAACCGGCACGCGGTGCGGGTAGGCACCGGGTCGCAGCCAGTGGTGCTCGGACACGTCCAATCACCGGGCAAGAAGCCGATCGCCGCCGCGGACTGGGCCCGCGGCGCACGCCTCGACCCGTCAGCGCACGCATCATGACCGCCACACCGGGACACGGCGCGCCGCGCCGTCCCCATAACTCGGACTCCCGCCGCGAGTCATCGCCCCGCGAGCCGTCGCGCCGCGAGTCATCACGCCGCAAGCCATCGCGCCGCGAGTCATCGCCCCGCGAGTCATCACGCCGCAAGCCATCGCGCCGCGAGCCGCTCGACCCGGCACGCCGCGCCGCATTCGACGTCCTTCGGGCGGTGTCCGAACGCGACGCGTACGCCAATCTGGCGTTGCCTGCGCTGCTCACCGAGCGTGGCATCACCGGCCGTGACGCCGCATTTGCCACCGAACTCGCGTACGGGACGTCGCGGACGCGCGGACTACTGGATGCCATCATCGCGAAGGCCGCCGACCGTCCCGTTGATCGCATCAATCCGGTGCTGCTCGACCTGCTGCGGCTCGGCGCCTACCAGCTGCTGCGCACGCGCGTGGACGCCCACGCTGCCGTCTCGACCACCGTCGAGCAGGCTGGGTTTGAATTCGATTCTGTGCGAGCCGGTTTCGTCAACGCCGTGTTGCGCGCTATCGCGGCGCGAGACGAGCGGGAGTGGATCGGCGAGCTGGCACCGGACCCCCATGTCGACCCGGTCGGGCACGCCGCTTTCACTCACGCCCATCCGCGGTGGGTCGCGCAAGCATTCGCCGACGCGCTCGGCGCGTCCGCCGGGGAGCTGGTGGCGCTGTTGGCGAGCGACAACGCCCGCCCCGCCGTGCACCTCGCGGCGCGCCCGGGCGTAACGACCGCCGCCGAGCTCGCCGAGGCGGTGAACGGGACGGTCGGCCGGTACTCGCCCTACGCGGTGCACCTCCCTGGTGGCGATCCAGGTCGGCTGCAGCCGGTGCGCGATGGGCAGGCCCTGGTTCAGGACGAGGGCAGTCAGCTGGTGGCCCGGGCGCTGGTGCTCGCGGAACTCGAGGGCTCCGACGGCGGTCGCTGGCTCGACCTGTGCGCGGGTCCCGGCGGCAAGACCGCGCTGCTCGCCGCCCTCGGCAAGGTTTCCGGGGCACAGGTCACCGCTGTCGAGCCGGCGCCGCGCCGCGCCGACCTGGTCGAACAGAACACCCGTGGGCTGGACGTGGAGGTGCTGCGGATCGACGGCCGCGAGGCTGCGGATGTTCTTCGCGCTAGCGCATCACGAGCTGGTGTTCTTCAGACAACTGCCAGCTCGGCTGGACCCTTACCGGGTTTCGACCGGGTTCTCGTCGACGCGCCGTGCACCGGTCTGGGCGCGCTGCGGCGCCGACCCGAAGCCCGCTGGCGGCGCAGCCCCGGCGACGTGCCCGGACTGGTGAAGCTGCAGCGCGAGCTGCTGGCGTCGGCCATCGAACTGGTGCGACCCGGGGGTGTCGTCCTGTACGCGACATGCTCCCCGCACCTCGCCGAGACGGTGGGCGTGGTCGCCGACGCGGTACGCCGCCACCCCGTCACCGCGCTGGACAGCCGGCCACTGCTTGACCCTGCCGATCACCTCGGCGACGGGCCGTACGCGCAGCTGTGGCCGCACCGGCACGGCACCGATGCGATGTTCGCGGCCGTGTTGCGCAAATTAGGGTGAAACCCATGCCGCCTCCGATGATTGCGCCGTCGCTGCTCGCCGCCGACTTCGCCCGCCTCGCGGATGAGGCTGCCGTGGTCACCGGGGCCGACTGGCTGCACGTCGACGTGATGGACAACCACTTCGTGCCGAACCTGACGATCGGGCTGCCCGTCGTCGAGAGCCTGCTTGCGGTCACGGACATCCCGATGGACTGCCACCTGATGATCGAGAATCCCGAGCGGTGGGCGCCGCCCTACGCCGAGGCGGGCGCCTACAACGTCACGTTCCATGCCGAGGCGACCGACAACCCCGTCGCGGTGGCTCGCGACATTCGCGCCGCCGGCGCCAAAGCCGGGCTCTCGGTCAAGCCGGGTACGCCGCTGGAGCCATACCTCGACATTCTCGGTGACTTCGACACGTTGTTGATCATGTCCGTCGAGCCGGGTTTCGGCGGACAGTCGTTCATTCCCGAGGTTCTTGTCAAGGTCGGCACCGCGCGTCGTCTCATCGATGCGGGTGAGCTGACGATTTTGGTCGAGATCGACGGCGGGGTCAACGAAGAGACGATCGAGGAGGCCGCCGCGGCGGGGGTGGACTGCTTTGTCGCCGGCTCCGCGGTCTACGGCGCCGACGACCCCGCAGCGGCCGTGGCGGCGCTGCGCAGGCAGGCGGCCGCGGTGTCGCCGCATCTGCGGTTATGACTTCGGATCAGGCCGCCATGCGGCTGGCGAGCGAGCACGCCGAGCAAGTGAAGGGTGCGACCTACCCGAATCCACCTGTGGGGGCGGTCATCCTCGACTCGTCCGGTGAGATCGTCGGCGTCGGCGGCACCGAACCGACGGGCGGTCCGCACGCCGAGGTGGTGGCGCTGCGACGTGCCGGCGGATTGGCAAATGGTGGGACCGCGGTGATCACGCTGGAGCCATGCAATCACCACGGCAGGACGCCGCCCTGCGTGGACGCGCTTGTCGCAGCAGGTATTTCGCGGGTCGCCTATGCGGTGGCCGACCCGAATCCGGCGGCCGCCGGGGGAGCGGCGAGGCTGACGGAGGCGGGTGTCGACGTCATCGGCGGTGTGATGGCCGATGTGGTTGGGGGAGGGACGCTACGGGAGTGGCTGCACAAGCAGCGCACCGGCCTGCCGCACGTCACATGGAAATTCGCGGCGAGTGTCGACGGGCGCAGCGCGGCCGCCGACGGCACCAGCCAGTGGATCACCGGGGAGGCGGCGCGCGCCGACGTGCATCGCCGCCGGGCCGCGGCCGACGCGATCATCGTTGGCACCGGCACGGTGTTTGCCGACGATCCGGCGTTGACGGCGCGACTGCCCGATGGCACCCTCGCCGAGCGCCAGCCGTTGCGGGTGGTGGTTGGCGAGCGCGAAATATCTTCGGAGTCACGGGTTCTCAACGCTGACTCGCATACGATGCTGATCCGCACACATGACCCGCACGAGGTCATCAAGGCGCTCGCGGACCGCACAGATGTGATGCTCGAGGGCGGACCGACATTGGCTGGGGCCTTCCTGCGGGCCGGTGTCATCGACCGGATCCTGGCCTACGTGGCGCCGATCCTGCTGGGCGGTCCGGTGACGTTGCTCGATGACGTGGGAGTGCCGACCATCGGCAAGGCCATCCGATGGAAGTTCGACGGTGTCGAGCAGATCGGGTCGGATCTGCTGCTCAGCCTGGTGCCGGGGTGACCGGGGGACCCGTTGCCGCTAGTCGTCCGTCAGGTCGCGGTGCTCGATGATGTCGCGAGAACCCGTGGCGCCCAGCCGTTCTCGGAACTGCTGCACGCTGTAGGCGATCAGGGTGGCGGCGGTGCGTGCGCGTGCGGTTGCCGACCTCGGCAGGCCGAACACGGGGCCCATCTCTCCGAAGTACTCGCGTGCAGTGGCTGTTTTCAGCAATTCCTCACCACCGCTTGCTAATTCGCGGATCAGCTCAATCTCGCCCTCGGACACCACATAGATGCAGTCGCCCATTGTGCCCTGCTCGAACAGCACCTCGCCGGGCTCGAGTTTCACCGTGTGCGGCGGGTGCTCGGTGGCCGCGATGTGCGGCACCAGCTCGACCACTCGATCCGCGAGCGGCAGGATCCTGGTGTCGTGCGTGGCGACCACCACGACCCGCTCCCCGGAGGCGAGCTCGCGAAGCAGTCGCAGCACCTCCTCCACCTGGATGAAGTCCAGGTGTGCGGTGGGCTCATCGGCGAGCAGCAGCGGTGGATCCAGCGCGATGGCGCGCGCCACCGCGACCCGTTGTTGCTGGCCGCCCGACAGGTCACCGGGCCGGTGCCTGATGCGGTCTTTCAGGCCGACGCGGGTGAGCAGTTCCTCGGCGCATTGTCGGGCCTCGCGCCGGGGCTTGCCCGCGGCTCGCATCGGCACCATCACGTTCTCGATCGCGGTCAGGCTCGAGACCAAGTTGAATGCCTGGAACACGATGCCCACGGTGTTGCGCCGATAGTCGGACAGGGCGCGGCGGTCGAGTTTGGTCAGGTCGATGTCGCCGAATTCGATGCGGCCCTCGGCGGGTTTGAGGATGCCGCCAAGGCACGACAGCAGCGTCGTCTTCCCACACCCGCTCGGCCCCAGCAGAATCGCCAGCGATCCCTCGCTGACGTCGAGGTTCAGGCCGTCGATCGGGCGGATCGCATATCCGCCACTGGAGTATTGGACGACGAGGTCTTTGACGCGCAGATCCGCCATGACTCAGGGACCCCCGAAGGCGAGCGCCGGCTCGACCGTGACCGCGCGGCGCAGTCCCGCGCCGCTGCCCAGAACTCCGATCACCACCGCAATCACCGGCAACAGGACGAACGCCGTCGCCGGAATGTCCACCCGCATGGGGAACAGCGGTCCGAGCAATACCGACAACACTCCGCCCAGCAGAGCCGCGAGGACGGCGACGACGACCGCCTGCATGGCAAGCCCGGCCAGGATCGAGCGGGTCGCGACCCCGACGGCCTTGAAAACCGCGAAGTCGCGAATGCGTTCGATCACCGACACATAGATCATCGATCCGACGATGAGGGCGGCGACCACCCACAGCAGCCCCGCCATGATGGTCATCGCCCGGCGGGCACCGGTCAGTGGGCGTACGAGATCGTCGACGGCGCCGGAGCGGTCGACGACCCGGTAGCCGTTCGGCGCCTGGTTCAACGTGCCGCGCACGCCGATCGACGAGATCAGAGGCTGTCCGGAGAACAGCAGCTGCTGGGCGCCCGGCACCGTCAAGAAGACGTTGGCCTGGCCGGCGAGAACCGTCGAATCATCGACGATGCCGACGATTCGCATTGGGCGAGAGGCGATTTGCAGAACCTGGCCGATGGCTCGGTCCATGGTGCTCGACACCGCGAGCTCATCGGGACCGGTGGGCGGGCGGCCGGCCGAAACGTGCGGCATCCCGGTGTCGGGCGCTCCGAAAACGTTGACGTTGCGCGACGAACCCCGGTCGGGGATGGTCGCGCTGCCGTACACCAGCGGCACCGCGGCTGTGACCCCGGGCGTGTGTGCCACCGCGTCCAGGTCCGTGGGCGGGAACGGCGACGAACCGATGAACGGCCCGGCCGCACCCGACTTGATCACATAAGAGTCGAAGCCCAGCGAGCTGACCGTGCGATCGGCCTCCACATGAAACCCGTTGGCCAGCCCCGTCAGAACAAGCGTCATCGCGAACACCAGGCCCGTGCCCACGATAGCGATGACAAACCGCCGCTTGCGCCATTGCAGATCGCGGAGCGCGGCACTCAGCACGTCAGCCCTGCCATGGCAGCGACGTTACCCACTCACGGAGCGGTGTCGCCCACTTTCCCGCCGGATCTCACCGCGCCAAGGCGTCAACCAACTTCGAACAAAATGCGGGCAGGTCGTCCGGCTTGCGGCTGGAGATCAACGTGTTGCCGCGACGTTCGTCGACGACCACTTCCTCATCCACCCAATTGCCGCCCGCGTTGCGGATGTCGGTCTGCAGGCTGGGCCAGGAGGTGATCGTGCGGCCCCGGAGTACGTCGGCGTCGATGAGGGTCCACGGGCCGTGGCAGATCACCGCGACCGGCTTTCCCGCGTCAAAGAAGCCCTTCGTAAAGGCCACCGCCGCGGGGACCGTCCGCAGAAAGTCGGGGTTGGCCACCCCACCCGGCAGGACCAGCCCCGCGTAGTCTTCGGCGCTCACCTGATCGGCCGACTTCTCGGCTTCGAACGTGTCTGCGGGCGTCAGGTGGTTGAATGCCTGCACCTTGCCGACCTCCGTGGACACCAGCTCCGGTGTGCCGCCGGCATCCTTGATCGCCTTCCACGGCTCGGTCAGCTCAGCCTGCTCGGCGCCCTCGGGTGCGACCAGGAACGCAATCTTCTTGCCGTCCAGACTCATGCATTGCTCCTCTGATGTACTGCTGCTCTTCGCTTCGACGATCGGGTACCCGCATCGGGGAGGGGCAATCAGAGCTCTCGGCAGCTACCTGCCGGCGGGAACGGTCTCCTCAGCACCGGGCTCGGGCTCGACCGCATGCTTGACACGACTGCCGATCAAGAGTCCCAGCACGGCGCCGACGACACACACGATCGCCGTGATCGTGAAGATCTCGCCGTACTCCTGCGCATAGGCGGCCTTATAGTTCGCGGCGATCTGCTCGCCGATGTCCAGCGGACCGCCCTTCGGCTTGGGCAGGCTGTGCAAAATCTGCTGGAACCGATAAAGCCCCCACGCCGACAGCGAGGCGATTCCCACCAGCATCCCGATCATCCGCGACACCACGACCGCCGACGACGCAATGCCGTGCTGAGCGGGCGGGACCGCACGCAAGGCCGCCGACGTCAACGGCCCGATCACCAGGCCCAAGCCGAGCCCGGCGAGCGCGAGGTCGGTGTCGAACGTCGGCAACGAGAACAGGCCGAGGTTGTGCCGCATGCTCAGCACGTCGATCCGCCAATACGAGATCAGCCAGTACGCTCCCGCGGCGATCATCAGGCCCGTGAATGCGATCGCGCGGTCACCGATCGTGGTGGCCAGCCAGCCGCCCAGGAGCGCCCCGATGGGCAGCGCGATCAAAAATCTCAGAAGCAACCCGGCGGCCTGGTTCTGGTCCATGCCCAGCACGCCTTGACCGAACAACTCGACGTCGACCAGGGTGACCATCAGCGCGGCGCCTGCGCACAGCGATGCACC
>JAFAWC010000717.1 GCA_019242135.1 Mycobacteriaceae bacterium
CTGGCCCCGCCGATCCGACCATCCGGTCCACACGTCGACCACCGGCCGGCCGTCGAGATACACCGACAGCGCACCGCCGCCGTACCGGCGCCCGGGAAAGAGTTTGGAGAACAACCGGATCGCGCACGCGAAATGCGCGTCGGCCGCGCCCTGCACGCCGGCGGGCAGGCCGTTGTCGATCAGGTGCAGGTTCGCGCGGGTCACATATTAATGATGACCCGTTAGGTGCCCAAATAAACGGAAATTTACCGTTCTGTTAACTGGCTGGCCCCGGATCGCCTCCAGCAGGACGCTCTTCGCGCAAGCGCTCATCGCCTGCCGTGTCGAGCAGCCGCTGCGCGCCCAGCGCCGCGGTCAACTCCCCGTCGCGGACCTGCCGTTCCACCTCCGCGCGAATGTCTTTCACCGCCGGGTGCGAGATCACCCGGTCCAGTACCGATTCGCGCACCATCGACCACATCCAATCGACCTGCTGCTGACGCCGTTTCATCTCGAATTCGCCGGCATCTGTCAGGACGTCGCGATGACGCAGCACGGTGTCCCACAGTTCCTGCAGCCCCGTGCCTTCAATGGCACTCATGGTCAAAACCGGCGGACGCCACAAAGTGTCACGCGGGTATATCAACCGCAGCGCCATGGTCAGCTCACGCGCCGCCGACTTCGCCTCCACGGCGTGCTCTCCGTCGGCCTTGTTCACCACCACGACGTCGGCGAGTTCCAGGACACCTTTCTTGATGCCCTGCAACTGATCTCCGGTCCGGGCGAGGGTGAGGAACACGAAGCAGTCCACCATGTTGGCCACCGCCACCTCGGACTGCCCGACGCCGACGGTCTCCACCAGGATCACGTCGAATCCTGCGGCCTCCAGCAAGACGATGGTCTCGCGGGTCGCCTTCGTGACGCCGCCCAGCGTCCCCGAGGTCGGCGACGGCCGAACGTAGGCGTCGGGATGCACCGCCAGCCGGGCCATTCGAGTCTTGTCACCAAGGATCGAGCCGCCGGTGCGTGTCGAGGACGGGTCGACCGCGAGCACTGCGACACGGTGGCCCTGTTCGGTCAGCACCGTGCCCAGGGCCTCGATGGCCGTCGACTTGCCGACGCCGGGAACCCCGGTGATGCCCACGTGCAACGCCTGTCCGGCGTGCGGCAGCAACCGCAACAGCAACTCCTGGGCCTGCGCCCGGCGATCGGGCCGCGTCGACTCGACCAGCGTGATGGCACGCGACAGTTCCGTACGGTCACCGCTTCGCACAGCCTCGGCGAGCGGCTCGATGGAACCGGTCATCAGCTCAGCGTGTAGCCCAGCCGCTCGGCGAGTTTGTGCAACAAGCCGATCGCGGCATCGGCGATCACGGTGCCGGGCGGGAAGATCGCGGTCGCGCCCGCGGCGTACAACTGGTCGAAATCGCCTGGCGGAACCACACCGCCGACCACAATCATGATGTCGGGTCGACCTACCTCAGCCAGCGCATCGCGAAGCGCCGGAACCAGTGTCAGATGCCCCGCCGCAAGCGACGAGACGCCGATCACGTGCACATCGTTGTCTGCCGCCTGGCGAGCGACCTCGTCGGGGGTCGAGAACAGCGACCCGACGTCGACGTCGAAGCCGATGTCCGCGAACGCCGTCGCGATCACCTTCTGTCCCCGGTCGTGGCCGTCCTGGCCCATTTTCGCGACGAGGATGCGCGGCCGCCGGCCGTCGGCTTCGGCGAACTTCTCGACGAGCTCGCTAGCGGAAGAGATTTGGGTCCCCTTTCCGAGTTCGTCGCGGTAGACGCCGGAGATGGTACGGATTTCGGCCTGATGGCGCCCGTACACCTTCTCTAACGCGTCGGAGATCTCGCCCACCGTGGCCTGCGCCCGGGCTGCGTTGATCGCCAGCTCCAACAGGTTGCCGTCACCGGCCGCGGCTCGGCTCAGTTCGGCCAGCGCGGTGTCGACCTGCGTTTGGTCGCGGTCGGCGCGCAGCTGTTGCAGCTTGGCCAATTGCTCAGACCGTACCCGGCTGTTTTCGACCTTGAGCACTTCGATCGCGTGATCCTCGTCGACCCGGTACTTGTTCACGCCGATCACCGGTTGCTGACCTGAGTCGATGCGGGCCTGCGTGCGGGCGGCGGCCTCTTCGATGCGCAGCTTCGGGATGCCGTCACTGATCGCCTGCGCCATGCCGCCGTGTTCGGCTACCTCGCGCAGATGCGCGCGCGCCCGTTCGGCCAGTTGGTAAGTGAGCCATTCGACGTAATACGAACCGCCCCACGGGTCGATCGGCCGCGTGGTGCCCGACTCTTGCTGCAACAGCAACTGCGTATTGCGGGCGATGCGTGCGGAAAAGTCGGTAGGCAGCGCGAGCGCCTCGTCAAGCGCGTTGGTGTGCAGCGACTGGGTGTGGCCCTGTGTCGCGGCCATCGCCTCGATGCACGTCCGCGCGACATTGTTGAACGGGTCCTGTGCCGTCAACGACCATCCCGACGTCTGCGAATGCGTGCGCAGCGACAGCGATTTCGGGTCCTTGGGCGCGAATTCGGCGACCAGCTCACTCCACAGCAGCCGGCCGGCCCGAAGCTTGGCCACCTCCATGAAGAAGTTCATCCCGATACCCCAGAAGAACGACAGCCGCGGCGCGAATTGGTCGATGTCCAGTCCGGCATCCAGTCCGGCCTTGATGTACTCCACGCCGTCGGCGAGGGTGTACGCCAACTCCAGATCCGCGGTCGCACCTGCCTCCTGGATGTGATAGCCCGAAATCGAGATCGAGTTGAATTTGGGCATCCGTGCGCTGGTGTAGGCGAAGATGTCGGAGATGATCCGCATCGAGGGCTTCGGCGGATAGATGTAGGTGTTACGGACCATGAACTCCTTGAGGATGTCGTTCTGAATGGTCCCGGCAAGCTTCTCGGGCGGCACCCCTTGCTCCTCGGCGGCCTCCACGTAGAGCGCGAGGATCGGCAGCACCGCACCGTTCATCGTCATCGACACCGAAACCGTCGACAGGTCGATGCCGTCGAACAACTGCCGCATGTCCAGAATGGAATCTATTGCCACTCCGGCCATTCCGACGTCACCCTGCACCCGCGGATGGTCGGAGTCGTATCCGCGGTGGGTGGCCAGGTCGAACGCGACAGACAGCCCCTTCTGGCCGCCGGCCAGGTTGCGCCGGTAGAACGCATTGGACTCCGCGGCGGTGGAGAATCCCGCGTATTGGCGAATCGTCCACGGCTGGTTGACATACATCGTCGGGTACGGTCCGCGCAGATACGGCGGATCGCCGGGGAAGCTGTTGAGCGGATAGCCCGCGACCACGGTCGCCGCGCGGTCTGCGGCGGTGTACACGGGCTTGACGACGATGCCCTCGGGCGTGTGCCAATCCAATTGTTCAGCACTGTAGCCGTGGGCCGCGGCGGCCGCGGCGATGTGTGCGGTGACGTCGGCGTCCGTCGGCGAAGTGGCGACCTCGTCACCGTGCAGCGCGACGTCGGCGTAGCTCGCCGGGATGGCCCCCGAGACTTGACCAGCGACATCGGAACTGGTCATCTTCACGCCCCCAATCGACTGAGCAGATTCGACAGCACCGCCACGGCGTCGATGGTCGCCGTCAGGTAGTCGTCGGGCAGATGCGACGCCTCCACGGCGGCAACGGTTTTCTGCGGACCCGCCAGATAGACCGTGCTGATGCCGGCCCCGTGTGCGGCCTCGACGACGCCGGCGACTTCTGCGCTGTAGCGTGCATCCGAACCGCAGATGACCGCGATGTCCACCGATCCGGTCTGTGCGACCACCCCGGGAATCGTCGCCGCGTCAAGCGGTCCGGGATTGACCGCCTCGATACCGCCCGACGCCAACAGGTTTGTGACGAACGTGACTCGCACGTTGTGCTCGGTGAGCGGACCCAGCGGCAGCAACAACACCGACGGACGTGTGCCGCAGCGTTGCACATACGCGTCCGAGCGGTCGCGCAGCGCCTCGAAACCGGCCGCGTATCGCTGGATTCCCGTCACGTCGCCGGTCTGCGTGAGCGGCGGTTCGGCGAGGTTCGGGTACTCGTTCACGCCGGTGACCTTGGTCCGCCGGTGGTCGATGTCGTCGATCCGCTTGTCGCGCACCGCCTCGAGCTCTGCGACGATGAAGTCGCGCGCGTCGACGAATCCACCGCGCTCCTCGATCGCCCGGAAGTGCCGCCACGCCGTCTGCGCCAGCACCTCCGTCAGGTCTTCGACGTACCAAGAACCGCCCGCCGGATCAAGGACTCGACCAACGTTGGACTCCTCCAGCAGCAGCAACTGGGTGTTGCGGGCGATTCGTCGGGAGAAGCCCCGAGGGACTCCCGGAGCGCCGCCCGGTATGGCTACATCGAAGGGCTCAACCAAAACCGTGTCCGCACCGCCGATTCCGGCGCCGAATGCAGCGACCGTGGTGCGCAACATGTTCACCCACGGATCTCGTTGGGTCATCATCGCCGTCGAGGTGACCGCGTGCAGGGTGGTCGCTCCGGCACCCGATGCCCCGGCGACCTCGGCGATGCGAGCCCATAGCTGGTGCGCTGCACGGAATTTCGCGATGGTCAAAAACTGGTCGTCGTCGGCGGCCAAGCGGAAGCTGACCTGTCGCAGCGCCTGCGCCGCGGTCAGTGCGGGAAGTAGGCGCAAGTAGGCCACACCCGCGGCCATGCTGGCCGCCAGTTCCCAGGCCACGTTCGCGCCGTGGTTGTGGAACGCGGGACCGTCCACGGTGATCGCCCGCACTCCGCCGCGGTAGCCGCCCGCGCGCGACGCGATCGCGACGACGTCGTCGAGGCTCGGGGCGGCGCGGTCGCTGAGCACGGCGGTGAGCGGGTCGGCGCCCAGGTCGATTGACAGCATCGAATGCTTGTCCTCATCCACCTGAGCTGCCAGGTCAAGCAGCGCATCCGACGCGGCCAGGTAATCGGCACCCGCATCGACGACGATCGGTACCAGCTCCAGGAATACGCCGTCGAGCAGCCGACCGAGGTCAGCGGGCGCGACGCCGCCCTCTCCCACCCGAAGCACCAGCGCGCTGACACCTTCGGTCAATGCCAGCAGAACTGCGCCGTTGAGGTCGCCGGCGGCCTCGTCCCGGGCTCCGAACTCCTCGGCGACCTTCCAGCCGGTGTTGACGTCGCGTAGGGCGTCAGCACCGCGAACGAACGGCCACCGGCCCGGCAGGGGGCTTTCGGGGCGGGCGTCGAGCATGGTGTACAGCGGCCGGATCGCGAAACCTTCGTAGGTCGGCCGGTCCAGCAGCCGTTCCGGTTCGCCGGGTATGTCGACCGGATCCCGACGCGTGCTCTTGGCCAGCACAGCGGCCACTTGCGAGCGCCAGTGGCGAAGGTCCCCCTCTACCGCGCCGGTGCCGGCGCGGGCTTCTGTTGACACGCCATCAGGCTAAATGATGTGGAGCGGCCCGACGCCGTAGGGTAAACAGGCGTGATCACAGGCAAAGTGCCCGACGCGCTGCATGGCCTGCGGTTGGCCCTCAGCGCGACCGCGCGACAGGTATCGCGCCGGCGCATGGTCGCCACCCTGGTCGGCGTTGTGATCGTGGTCGCAGTCGCCGCCGTGGTGCCGATGCCGACCGCGGTCCAGCTCCGGGACTGGGCACGGTCCGCGGGACCGTGGTTCCCGCTGGCGTTCCTCGCCGCACACGTGGTCGTCACGGTGTTCCCGTTTCCCCGGACGGCCTTCACCCTCGCCGCCGGCTTGCTGTTCGGCGCTGTTCTCGGGGTCGGCTTGGCTGTGCTGGCCAGCACGCTCAGTGCGCTGATCGCACTGTGGTTGGTGCGTGCTGTCGGGTGGCAGCTCGATCGGCTTGTCAGCCACCCCGCGATCGACGTTGTCGACGCGCGGCTGCGCCGTCGCGGCTGGCCGGTCGTCCTATCGCTGCGGTTGATCCCGGCCGTTCCGTTCGCGGCGATCAACTACGCCGCCGGCGCGTCCTCCGTACGCGTTGTGCCCTATACCCTCGCGACATTTGTCGGTCTGATCCCGGGCACCCTGGCGGTGGTGGTGCTCGGCGACGCGCTGACCGGACACGTCAGCCCGCTGCTCGTTGTGGTCTCGCTGTGCACGGCGAGCATCGGCATCGCCGGGCTGGCGTTCGAGTTGCGCGCGCACCGCCGCCAGCAACGCCGCACGCAAAGCCGCGAACCGGCTGCCGACACGTTGTCGGTCTAGCGGCTCGGCGCCCTTGGCCCGCGGGCGGTCATCGTCGCATACGTCACCAGAAAAGCGGCCGCCGGAATCGCGTTCACGATGCGGTCGCGTGCACGGATGTGCGCGCCCACGGCGAGCACGAAATACACCGTGAGCATGGCCGTGGTCAGTCGCGCCAGACCCGGAAACCGCACCACCGAAAGCAATCCGATCGCCGCGGCCGCCTTGCTGACCGGCAGCACCCACCGGACGTCGGGCGGAACACCGAGATCGTCGAGGATCTTCTTGATGATCGGCAGCGGGATCGCGCAGGCCACCGCGTCACCGGCCTGGAACGCCGCCAACACGAGGTACGTCTTCGACGAGGCGAGCATGCTCACGACCCGGACGTCAACGACGGCGGGGCGATCGATCCCGGCACCGGCTTTCGGGCGTCCGCCTCCGCGGCGGCCACCGCCTGTGCGATCGCCGGATCGGTTCTGGTGGTGAACCAGTCGGCCACCTCGGCCGAGTCATCCTCGGGCGCCGCATGCCGAGAATCGTCGTCCGGTGACGGCTGATACCGGAACACCCCGTCATCGCCGGGCGCGCCGAGCAGCTTGGTGAAGCCCTGCAGCGCCGCACCGAAATCGCTGGGCACGATCCACACCTTGTTCGCCTCACCCTTGGCCATCAGCGGCAGCGTCTGCAGATACTGATAGGCGAGCATCTCGGGGGTGGGTCGGCCGGCCTTGATCGCGGCGAACGTCTTCTCGATCGCTTTGGCCTGCCCCTGCGCCTGCAGGTAGGCGGCCGCCCGCTCGCCTTGCGCTCGCAACATCCGCGACTGCCGGTCGGCCTCGGCCGCCAGGATCGCCGCCTGCTTGGCGCCTTCCGCGGCGAGGATCTGCGACTGCTTCTGGCCCTCGGCCTGCTTGATCGACGACTCGCGCACGCCCTCGGCGGTCAGGATCATCGCGCGCTTCTCCCGCTCGGCCTTCATCTGCTTTTCCATCGACTCCTGCACCGATGGCGGCGGGTCGATGCTGCGCAGCTCGACGCGAGCCACCCGAAGACCCCATCGACCGGTGGCCTCGTCGAGCACGCCGCGCAGCTGGCCGTTGATCTGATCACGCGAGGTGAGTGTCTGCTCCAACGTCATTCCGCCGACCACGTTGCGCAGGGTGGTGGTGGTGAGCTGTTCGACACCCACGATGTAGTTGCTGATCTGGTACACCGCCGCCTGCGGGCTGGTGACCTGGAAATACACGACCGTGTCGATGTTGACGGTCAGGTTGTCCTCGGTGATCACCGGCTGCGGAGGGAACGACACCACGCGCTCGCGCAGATCGACGCGGGCCCTGATGCGGTCCATGAACGGCAGCAGCAGCGTCAGCTGACCGGAAACGGTCTTACTGTAGCGGCCCAACCTCTCGATCACCGCGGCCTCGGCCTGCGGGATCAGCGCCACCGATTTCGCGACGATGATGATCGCCACCACCACCAGCACGGCCAGAAATACCAGACCGGCGAGGGCACCTCCCATGACGGTTCCTTCCTTTTTCGTCCAGCTTCGTCCGGCGTGTTCAGACGATCTTGGATACGACTGCGGTCGCTCCGTCGATGTGCACGACGGTGACATGGTCCCCGGGTGCGAAGATGTCGTTTTCGTTGAGCGGCCTCGCCGTCCACACCTGGCCGTCCAGCTTCACCTGGCCTTGGTGGCGCGCCACCTCGTCGAGCACCAGAGCGCTCTTGCCTTCCAGTTCCCTCATCGGCTCGGGCAGGCCCTTGCCCGCGGTCAATCGCCTGCGCAGCATCGGCCGCACGCCGATCAGCAGCAGCACCGACACGACCAGGAACACCAGCCCGTCCGCCCACACCGGCAACCCGAACAGCCAGTCGGCCCCTGCCGCGGCCAGCGCGCCGCCGCCGAGCATCAGCAAGAACATGTTGCCCGTCAGCGCCTCCGCGCCCGCCAACGCCAGCGCTGCGATC
>JAFAWC010000184.1 GCA_019242135.1 Mycobacteriaceae bacterium
TATGCCGTAGGCTTGCCGGGCGGGTTCCTGGATGACGGTGCCGCCGGCTTCACGCACCCGGGCCACTGCCTCGCCGATGTCGGCGACCGACCACATCGGCACGGTGAGCGCAGCCGTGCCGCCGCCGGCGACGCCGGCCATCGGGTGCGTCGCGGTGATCTGCCAGCCATCGTCGACGCGGCCGGGCTCGAAGCTCCAGTGCAGCAGGGGCCCATAGAAATCGCGGAACGCCGCCGCATCGCCGACTTCGTAGGTGACATAGCACAGTTCGCCCGGGCCGGCGCCGTTGAGTTGGGGACGGCGCGCATCGGCGTTGAACCGGACGATCGCGAACGCGGTACCCGCCGGGTCGATCGCGTCTCGCACCGTCCCGAAGCCGTATTGGTGGTCCTCGCCGAGTCGGCCTCCGGCATTGACAACCGCCCGGCCGGCCGCCTCCAAGTCGGAGACCGCGTAGCAGCAGAACAGTTTCGGGCTCCCGGGCACCGAGAACATGCCGATCGGCTGCTCGGTGTTGGTGACCAGATGCGTCGACGAGTCGTATGTCCAGCCCAGCACGTGGCCGTAGAACGCCGCGGCGCGGTCGGCGTCGGGCGTGCACACCGAGACGAAACCCAAGTCTCCATGTTCGATGGCCTCACTCGGCGCGCGGACCGGCCCGCTGAGCATCCACCGGTGGCCGAACGGGTCGATGAAAGTGGCGTTACGGTTTCCGTAACTCTCGTAGATCTCCCGCTGCACGACGGCACCGTACGTGCGCGCGCGCTCAAGCGCCGTATCGGTATCCGCAACGGGCAGCATGAGACTTACTGAGACAGCCTGCGGAGCAGGGGCTTTCAGGCCAAGACCGGGGTGTTCATCGGCAAGGTAGAGGACACCGCCGGCGAGCGCCAGTTCGGCGTGACCGATCCGGCCGTCATCCATCACGATCGGCTCGCCGACGACAACCGCGCTTAACGCGTCGAAGTACCACGCGATCGCGGCTCGGGCGTCGGCGACGGCCAAGTAGGGGATGGCCGCGGGGCGTGGTGAACTCGGCGCGATGCCGGGTTCGGTCAGTTCGGCAATTACCTGCGTGGTGCCACTCATCTCAACTGCCTCGGTTCGTGCGGGTAGGGACAGTGCCGATTCGAGCCGGGCGCGCAGGCGAGCCGCGAACACCGGATCCGGCTGTACGGGAGGGTCGTTCGTGCGAAGGACGCCCAGCGGGTCGATTGCGTCGGGTGGTGTCATCGCGCACCTGCGTCCTCGTAGTGATTGCGGAAGGAGCGACGGGCTCGGACGAGCAGCGCCTCAGTGGCGTGCACCGTGCGCCCGATGAGCTCCGCGCACTCGCTGACCGAGCAGTCGTCCATGTAGCGAAGCGTGAGTACCGCGCGATGGGGCTCGGATAACCGCCGCAACGTGCTCTCGGCCACGATGCGGTCCAGCTCGGCGTCCCAGGGGTCGGTCGGATGAGCTGGTTCCGGCACATCGGCCACCGGTACGGCCACCTCAACCGCCGACCGGCCGTAGCGCCGCCTGAAGTGATCTGCGAGTTTGTGTCTGGCCACGCCGATCAACCAGGGAACCGTGATCTCGGGCGGAGCGGCCCTGCGGGCAGTGTCCATCGCGGCCAGAAAGGTCTCCGAGGTGAGGTCCTCGGCGGTGCCGCGATCGGCGCACCGACGCACGAAATAGCCGTATACCGCGGGCAGCGCCCGGTCGTAGAGCGTCAGGAGCGCACCCGCAGCGTCGGGCGGGCGAGGTTCTGCCGGCACATCCTCATCGTCGCGGCTGGACGCGGAACTCCGACGCCCGGCCGTGAATTTTTTTCCGAACTGCGCGCTACAGTGCCGGCGGCACTCCCCAACCGGGCCGGACGACGTCAAACGCGGCCCCGAGCGCCCGGGTCAGGGAAACCGAATCGTCGGCCAGCCAATGCTCGTACGCGGAGAGCGCAACGCCGAGCATCGACCACGCCACCGTCTGCGGCACCAGACCGCCCGGCCGTGTCCCGCACCGCGTCGCTACGAAATCTGCGATCACGCCGCGCCAGCCGGCGTACATCGTGAGCGAGTAGGCCTGGAGCTCGGTGGTCCGCAGGATCACCTGCATCCGCAACCGATGGCGGGGCAGCTCGGAGGTGTCAAAGGTATTGAACGACAACAACGCATCGCGCAGTGCCCGCTCGGTGGGTATCGCGGGGTCGACCGCCGCCAGCAGCTCGCGCAGGTGGTGGAGGTGTGCATCGAAATCACCCCACGGAATCGCGTTCTTCGATGGGTAGTAGCGGAACAACGTGCGGCGGGCGATTCCGGCGGCCTCGGCGACGTCGTCGACGTTTACGTTGTCGAATCCTCGGCGGGCGAACAGCTCGATCGCCACATCGGTGATCTGGTGGCGCGTGGTCGAGCGACGCCGGCCTGCGCGAGATTGCGCCACATCCGCCCTTCCATTTCGGCACTCGATGCCATATTCTGTCGATTCAATCGCCACTTGTCGAGACCAACCAGCAGAAAGGCAATCCAGATGGAACCGGATGCCCACGACGACGAAGAGCTCGTCACCGAGACGCTTGTCGAGGAAGTGTCGATCGACGGGATGTGCGGGGTCTACTGACGGTGCGCGCGCAAGGCTCAGGGTCCTTTGACCCTGCGCTCGGCTGGCGATTGCATCCGCAGGTGGCGGTGCGGCCGGAGCGCTTCGGCGCGCTGCTCTACCACTTCGGCACGCGAAAGCTGTCGTTTCTGAAGGACCGTACGATGTTGACGATCGTCGAATCGCTGGCTGAGCACACCGACGCTCGCGCGGCCTGCCGCGCCGCCGGAGTGCACGCCGACGGTGAGCGGCCCTACCTGCGTGCCCTCGAGGTCCTGGCCGCCTCCCGCATGCTGGTGGCCAAGGATCCGCCATGACCGCGGTGCCACGCCTGGTCGAGCAGTTCGAGCGCGGTCTCGATGCGCCGATCTGCCTGACGTGGGAGCTGACGTACGCCTGCAACCTGGCGTGTGTGCACTGCCTGTCGTCGTCGGGCCGACGCGATCCTGCAGAGCTGACGACGCGCCAGTGTATGGACGTGATCGACGAGCTCGAGCGCATGCAGGTGTTCTACGTCAACATCGGCGGCGGCGAACCAACTGTGCGGCCCGACTTTTGGGAGCTCGTGGACTACGCGACCACCCACCACGTGGGCGTGAAGTTCTCCACCAACGGTGTGCGCATCACGTCGCAAATCGCCGAGCGGCTCGCCGCCAGCGACTACGTCGACGTGCAGGTTTCACTGGACGGGGCCACCCCCGAGGTGAACGACGCCGTGCGCGGGCGGGGGTCCTACCACATGGCGCTTCGGGCGCTGGACAACCTCGCGGCCGCGGGCTTCACAGACGCCAAGATCTCGGTGGTGGTGACCCGCCACAACGTCGATCAACTCGACGAATTCGCCACACTGGCCCAGCAGTACGGCGCCACGCTCCGGATCACCCGGCTTCGGCCGTCCGGGCGAGGCGCCGACGTCTGGGAGGACCTGCATCCGACCGGCGAACAGCAGATGCGGCTGTACAGCTGGCTCGTCGAGCGCGGTGAGGGGGTGCTGACCGGGGATTCCTTCTTCCACCTGTCGCCGCTGGGCCAGCCGGGCGCGCTCGCCGGTCTGAACCTTTGCGGGGCCGGCCGGGTGGTATGCCTGATCGACCCGGTCGGCGACGTGTACGCCTGCCCATTCGCCATCCACGACCGCTTCCTCGCCGGAAACGTGCTCAGGGACGGCGGCTTTGACAGTGTGTGGAAGAACGCGCCGTTGTTTCATGAGTTGCGTGAGCCGCAGGCGGCTGGTGCGTGCGGCAGCTGCGGGCACTACGACAGCTGCCGCGGCGGGTGCATGGCCGCGAAGTTCTTCACCGGTCTGCCGATCGACGGCCCCGATCCAGAATGCGTCCAGGGTCACGGGTCGTCGGCGCTCGCCGCTGACCGGCGCGTGCCGCGGTCGAGCCGCGATCATTCCCGCCGTGGTCCGGTCCCGTTGACACTCGGCGCGGGACCGCCGGCGCGGCTGTGCAACGAGAGGCCGGTGTAGCGGTGGCCGACACCTGGTTCGAGACGGTGGCCTTCGCGCAGCAGAAGGCCAAAAGGCGGCTGCCCAAGCCGGTCTACTCAGCGCTGCTGGCGGCCAGCGAAAAGGGCATCACCGTCGCCGATAATGTCGAGGCGTTCAGCGAACTGGGGTTCGCACCGCATGTGATCGGGACCACCGAGAAGCGCGACATGTCGACAACCGTCCTCGGCCAGGAGATTTCGCTGCCAGTGGTGATATCGCCGACCGGCGTGCAGGCTGTGCATCCCGAGGGGGAGGTTGCGGTGGCTCGGGCGGCGACCGCGCGGGGCACCGCGATGGGTCTGTCGTCGTTTGCCAGCAAGCCGATCGAAGAGGTGATCGCGGCCAACCCCAAGCTTTTCTTCCAGATCTACTGGCTCGGCGACCGCGAGGCCATCGCGCGGCGGGTGGCTCGCGCCCGGGAGGCCGGAGCGGTCGCGTTGATCTTGACCACCGACTGGAGTTTCTCGCACGGGCGTGACTGGGGCAGCCCGAAGATTCCCGAGTCGATGAACCTCCGTACCACGGTGCGGATGATCCCGTCGGGGCTGGTGCGGCCCCATTGGCTGTGGCTGTGGGCCAAGACACTGCGACCGCCGGACCTGCGGGTCCCGAACCAGGCGCCGCGCGGCGAGTCGGGTCCGCCATTCTTCGCCGCGTACGGGGAATGGATGAGCACCCCGCCGCCGACGTGGGATGACGTCGCGTGGCTGCGCGAGCTGTGGGGCGGACCGTTCATGCTCAAGGGTGTGATGCGCGTGGATGACGCGAAACGCGCTGTTGACGCCGGTGTTTCAGCGATATCCGTGTCGAACCACGGCGGGAACAACCTTGACGGCACGCCGGCCTCCATCCGGGCGCTACCGGCGATCGCCGACGCGGTCGGCGACGAGGTCGAGGTCTTGCTTGACGGTGGCATCCGCCGGGGCAGCGACGTGGTCAAGGCCCTGGCGTTGGGGGCACGGGCCGTCATGATCGGGCGAGCCTATCTATGGGGTCTTGCGGCCGGCGGACAGGCCGGCGTCGAGAATGTCCTGGACATCCTTCGCGGGGGGATCGACTCCGCACTGCGCGGGATCAGCAAGGCGTCGATCCATGACCTGACGCCAGACGACATCGTGGTGCCGCCGGGGTTCACCCGGAACCTCGGGCTGTCGACCGACCAGAGGTCGTGACTCCCGGGGCCGGTGCCTGATACCTGCGTGGCTGGCGGTGCTGGCGTGATTTCTGGGAGCGGCGACGAAGGAAATTTCGCGGGAAGAAACTTACTCATCGCCGAACACCTGGCGTATCCCAGATGAATTCGGCTTACGATCGCTTGGTGGTCTTCCCCGCAGAGTTAGGGAAGTCGACGTCGAAGCAGCTCGAAGGTTCGTCGCCAACGGTGGTGGTTCCGGTCGGCTCCACTGAACAGCACGGACCGCATCTGCCACTGGACACCGACGCCCGCATCGCCACCGCGGTCGCAAACGCCGTCGTCACCACCCTCCGGGCCACCGGTTACGCCCCGCCACTCGTAGTTGCTCCGGCCATCGCCTACGGTGCCAGCGGTGAACACCAGGGCTTCAGCGGAACCGTCTCGATCGGTACCGCCGTCCTCGAAAAGATGCTGGTCGAGTTCGCGCGTTCGGCGTGCGAATGGGCACAGCGCATCATCTTTATCAACGGACACGGTGGAAATGTCCAGGCACTGACCGCGGCGGTTGTCCTGTTGCGCCACGAAGGCCGCGACGCCGGCTGGTTCCCCTGCTCAGTATCGTGCAGCGATGCCCACGCGGGCCACACCGAAACATCGATAGTGCTACATCTTTCACCCGAAACCGTGCACATCGACGACCTGCGGGCGGGTAACGTGGCTCCGCTAGCGACCCTAATGCCGGAGATGCGCCGTGGCGGCGTCGCGTCAGTGAGCGAGGTAGGCGTGTTGGGTGACCCCACCACCGCGACAGCGGCAGCGGGTGCGCGCCTGTTTACCGAGATGGTGGACGCCTGCGCCAGCCGGGTGAAGCGCTGGGCACCCGGTCACGATGGGATGCTGCGATGACCCAGCCTCGGCTGCCAGACGGGTTTGCTGTCCAGGTCGATCGGCGTGTCCGGGTGCTGGGCTCGGGCGCGGCGCTACTGGGCGGGTCGCCGACGCGGCTGTTGCGGCTCGCCCCGACTGCGCGGACCCTACTCGACAACGGGCGCCTCGAGGTCCACGACGCCGCCAGCGCTCAGCTGGCCCGGACGCTTCTTGACGCCACCGTCGCTCATCCTCGTCCGTCGGGCGGTCCGTCGCATCGCGATGTGACGGTGGTCGTGCCGGTGCGCGACAACACGTTTGGCCTGCGACGGCTGCTGTCGGCACTGCGCGGCCTGCGGGTGGTGGTCGTGGACGACGGGTCGGCCATTCCGATCCGGCAGCAGGACTTCCAGAGTGCACACTGCCAGGTCGAGGTCCTTCGGCATGCCAAGAGCAAGGGGCCTGCCGCCGCGCGCAACACCGGCCTCGCCGCGTGCAGGACCGATTTTGTCGCATTCCTGGACTCCGATGTCGTGCCCCGTCGCGGCTGGCTGGAGGCCCTGCTGGGCCACTTCGTCGACCCCGCGGTGGCTCTTGTCGCGCCACGGATCATTGGGCTTTCCCAGGACAACAACATGATCGCGCGGTACGAGGCCGTCCGGTCATCGCTCGATCTGGGCCGCCGTGAGGCGCCGGTCGTCCCATACGGCTCCGTGTCCTACGTGCCGAGCGCGGCGATCATCTGTCGCCGGTCGGCGCTGACGGTCGCGGGCGGCTTCGATGAGACGTTGCGCTCGGGCGAGGACGTGGACCTGTGCTGGCGGTTGGTGGAGTCCGGTGTGCGGCTGCGGTACGAGCCGATCGCCCTCGTCACCCATGATCATCGCGTCGGCGTTCGGGAATGGTTGTCTCGCAAAGCATTTTACGGGCAGTCTGCGGCACCGCTGTCGATCCGCCATCCCGACAAGATCGCCCCACTCGTGATCTCGCCGTGGACGCTGCTGCTGTGGCTGCTGATGGCGATGGGCTCGTTGCTGGGCTATGTGGCGTCGATGGTCATCGCGGCCGTGACGGCGAAGCGCATCGCAAACACACTCGACGGCGTCGATTCCCGGCCGCGGGACGTGATCATGCTGGCGGCGCGCGGACTGGGCGCGGCGGCTTTGCAATTGGCGTCGGCGGTCTGTCGCCACTACTGGCCGATCGCTCTGGTTATGGCGATATTGGTCCGGCGGCTCCGGCATATCGTGCTTCTCGCCGCCGTGGTGGATGGCGTGGCCGACTGGGTGAGCCGACGCAACAACGGGGACATGCAGACCAAACAACTCGGCATCGTGCCCTATCTGGTGCTCAAACGTCTTGATGATCTCGCCTACGGCGCCGGGATGTGGACCGGTATGGTGCAGGAACGGCATCCCGGACCGCTGAAGCCACAGATCCGACGCTAATCGCCCGTTGCACAGCGACGTCCTGATCATCGGCGCCGGCAGTGCCGGATGCGTTGTGGCCGAGCGGCTGTCCGCCGACGAAGCGCGCCGGGTCATCCTCGTCGAGGCCGGCCCGACGGCTTTTGACGGCGTTGCCCGGACGATGACCTCCGACGGCTCGGTGCTGCCGGTCGGAGCGGCCAGTCCCCTGGTGCAGCGGTTCGCAGCCGTGCTGACGGAGCGGCCACGACGGGTCTCGGTGGTTGTCCGCGGGGCGGTAATCGGCGGGTCGGGCGCGGTGAACGGTGGCTACTTCTGTCGCGGCCTGCCACGCGACTTCGACGACTGGAACCTGCCGGGCTGGAGGTGGCCCGACGTGTTGCGCCACTTCCGCGACATCGAGACAGACCGTGACTTCGCGGGGCCGGCCCACGGCCGGGCGGGGCCGATTCCCGTCCAGCGTGTCCGGGAGGTGGGCGGCACTACGGGGGAGTTCGTCGGCCGGGCCCTTGAGGCGGGCTATGAATGGATCACCGACCTCAATGGCGCGAATGACTCTGCGAGCACCTTGACCGGAGTCGGCGCGGTGCCGCTGAACATCAGCGACGGGACCAGGGTGGGGCCCGGGTCGGCGTTCCTTGAACCTGCGCTGAATCGGCCCAACCTGAGGGTGGTGACCGGTACATCAGTATCTCGTCTGCATATCTCGGGGGGCCGGGTGATCGGCGCGGAAGCGTTGGGGCCGAAAGGGCCGGTGTCGTTGTCAGCAGACCGAATTGTGTTGTGCGCCGGCGCAATCGCATCTGCGAAGATACTCATGCTGTCTGGTATCGGCGAGGAGTCGGTGCTGCGGGACGCCGGGATCGCGGCGGCAGTCATCGCGCCGGTGGGAAGGCATTGTGTCGACCACCCGGAATGGGTGATGCAAACCAGGTGGACAACCTCGCCGGGCCGACCGGTTCTCGAGGCGGTTCTTCGCACCGCTGACGACATTGAAATACGCCCCTACACAGGGGGATTCGTCGCGATGGTGGGCGACGGCGGCGGGCGCCCGGACTGGCCACATGTGGGGATCGCGTTGATGCAGCCGCGGTCGCGGGGACGCGTCACCGTGGTGTCGGCTGATCCACGAATACCGCCGCGCATCGAATACCGTTACGACAGTTCGCCGGACGACGTCGCCGCACTGCGGAAGGGCAGCGATCTGGCGCGCAGCCTGTGCCCGACGTTCGGCGCGCCGCTGTGGTCCACGTCGCAGCACCTGTGCGCCACCGCGCCGATGGGTACCGATTCTGACGAACGGGCAGTGCTGGACCCGCAGTGTCGGGTCCGCGGGGTCGAGGGGCTATGGGTGATCGACGGTGCAGCGCTGCCGGCGATCACCAGTCGAGGACCGCACGCGACCATCGTGATGCTCGCCCACCGCGCGGCCGAGTTCGTCGCAGAAGAAGGCTGAAACTCCGCCGGACGATCTTCGCGGGTGTCAGCGCATCGAATACCGGATCGGCAGGTGCTTGAGCCCGCCGACGAACGTGGTGGCGGTGAGTTCAGCCGGTCCGGCCGTTTCGATCGACTGCAACCGCGGAATCAGCTCGGTGAACAAGCTGTTCATCTCCATCCGGGCCAGTGCGGCACCGAGACAGAAGTGCACACCGTAACCGAATGCCAAGTGCTTGTTGGGGTCCCGGGTGATGTCGAAGCGGAACGGTTTCGAACACCTCCTCATCACGGTTGACCGAGACGTACGCCAAGTAGGCAGATTCACCCGCCGAGATCGGCACACCGCGGACGGTGGTGTCGGCT
>JAFAWC010000443.1 GCA_019242135.1 Mycobacteriaceae bacterium
TGCGAGCCACCTGCCCGCCACGAATCTGACGGATAGCAATACAGCCTCCAGACAATAAGAGGCGGGTTCGGGAGGACACTCGAGGGCGTCTCGCTTTATCCAGCGCTGCCGGCTCTTACCTCGCACACCGGCCATTCGGATCAGTCACTTCCCGAACCCGTCGTGGTGCTGATAGTAGTCCCGTTGCGGTCCCAGGACCAGCCATCCATAGCCGTTTTTTTCTATCCACACGTTCGCCTCCGCGGGCCCGCACCAGGCCCCGATTTCGAACATATTTTCGATATCCGTGCACCACAGCTCGCTACACCTCCCCGACGCGTCGCGCGAACGCATATGCGCGGGTTTACGCATCGGGGCACCGCGGGGTAGCGGCGCACAGCGAACCCACGCGCACTTCCCCAGTGATGCTGATCGGATAGCCGAAGGCTTCAGAAGCCCCGGCTCGTGGCGACCACTGCGCCGTCGACCTTGATGGTGTAAGTGTTCGGGCGAAGACCGCCGACCCATTGCGGGCGGACCTTCTCGATCTCGACCGTGTGTTGGCCGTGCGAGACCGTCCACACCTTCGTCGTTCTCAGATCGTAGGACGTGCCAAGCTGCGACAGACTGGCCAGCGTCGACTTCTGGCCGTCGATGACGAGATTCGCCACACCGAAGAACGGATCCCGATGAAATTGCGCCGAGCTCTCGCCGACGTTGAATGTGATCTTCACGGCACCTATTCTGCGGCTAGTCTCTAAAGGAATCCTCAAAGAGCCGCGGACAATATCGGATCTAACGAACGCAGATCGATTGCGGCCGAGCACGCACCGAACGTGCGTCCAGTGCGAAAATCAGAGCCGATCTTCACCATCACCGCACGCTCGGCGAAATCAGCCGACGGTGATCTCTGCCTTCTCCGGGGAGAACGCGACATGCCCGCCGATCGCGGCGACGGCCCCGCAGGGCTGCCGGTCGCGACCTGCTTCAGCCCACCGTCACCTAACTACCCCTTCAAGCGCGACCCCAGCTACTCGTCTGGCCGACAGCGACGGGACCGACCCGCCCGAAATCAATCGCATCCACCATCCGGACGAGCTACTCCGCGCGACGACGCGGGTGACGACCCGAACAACCCGAGCAACCCGAACGACCCAAACAAACCCGAACAACCCAAACGACCCGAACAACCAGTGAACCGCCGCTGGCCCCCCTCTTGCCAGCGGCGGTTCAAGCCCATCAACTTTTAGAGGCACCCCGTGTTGTCGTCGGGTCGGGGGGTCAGACGGCAACACGGGGCTACCTGCATATCGGCCGCCTCGGCGGGCGCGTTACACCCCGCCGATCGCAATTCTCGGGCCGTCGATTCAGGCTTCCAGGATTGCTGTGACGCCCTGGCCGCCTGCGGCGCAGATGGAAATCAGGCCGCGAACCGACCCGCCGGTCTCTTTCTTTTTCTCGGCGAGCTGCTTTGCGAGCTGCGCGACGATCCGGCCACCAGTTGCCGCGAACGGGTGCCCGGCCGCGATCGAGGACCCGTTGACGTTGAGCTTCGAGCGGTCGATCGCCCCCAACGCGGCGTCCAGCCCCAGCCGTTCCTTGCAGTACTCCTCGGACTCAAACGCCTGCAGGTGCGCCAGCACCACCGACGCGAACGCCTCGTGAATCTCGTAGAAGTCGAAGTCTTGCAGGCTCAACCCGTTTCGTGCCAACAGCCGCGGTACCGCATACGTCGGCGCCATCAGCAGACCGTCGGGACCGTTGACGTAGTCGACGGCCGCTGTCTCGGAGTCGACGAAATACGCGAGCGGCTCAAGCGAATGCTGTTCGGCCCAATCCTCACTCGACAACAGCGCCACAGACGCGCCATCGGTGAGCGGCGTCGAGTTGCCGGCGGTCATCGTCGCGTCCCCGGCCTTCACGCCGAACACCGGTTTCAGCTTCGCCAGTTTCTCCGTCGACGAGTCGCTACGCAGGTTGTTGTCGCGGTACAGGCCAAGGAACGGCGTGACGAGGTCGTCGAAGAACCCGCGGTCGTAGGCCGCACTCATGTTCCGGTGACTGGCCGCGGCGAGTTCGTCCTGGTCGACCCGTTTGATTCCCATCTCCTTGGCGGTGATCGCCGCATGCTCCCCCATCGACAGACCCGTGCGCGGCTCGCTGTTGACCGGAATCTCCACCCCCAGCGTCGCCGGCAATTTACCGATGAGCTTGAGCCGCTGGATATTCGACTTGGCCCGGCGCAGTCCCAACAAAGTCCGCCGCAAATCGTCGCCGAATCCGATCGGGGCATCCGACGCGGTGTCCACGCCGCCGGCCGCGGTGACTTCATAGCGGCCCGCCGCGATGCCGTCTGCCGCCGCGATCGTCGCCTGCAATCCGGTTCCGCACGCCTGCTGCAGGTCGATCGCCGCCGTGTAGGACGACAACGCGCTACCCAGGACGCATTCGCGCATCAGGTTGAAGTCGCGGCTGTGCTTGAGCACCGCACCACCGATGACGGCACCGAGTCTTTCACCCTCGAGGTTGAAACGGTCGATGAGCCCGCCCAGCGCCGCAGTGAACATGTCCTGGTTGGACGCCTCGGCGTACGCGCCGTCGGAGCGCGCGAACGGGATGCGATTGCCGCCCAGCACTGCCACTCGACGGCCGGTTTTATTCCTCGCCACGTTTGCCTCCACTGTGTCTCCGGCTATTAATACCCCATCCTAAACACCCTCCTTACTGGGGAGTAAGTTCGTGCTGACCGGTAGGGAACAACCCGAAAGGCACTACCGTGGCGTCCGATCTGTTAAGCCAAGTCGTCAATTCGGCGCCTGGCTCCTTCGTGGCCAGGCAGCTGGGAATCCCACAGCCGGAGCCGCTGCGCCGGTACCGGCAGGGTGAACCGCCGCTCACCGGATCACTGCTCGTCGGCGGCGAGGGCCGCGTCGTAGAACCGCTGCGCAGTGCGCTCGCCGACGACTACGAACTGGTGCGTAACAACATCGGCGGCCGCTGGGCGGACTCGTTCGGCGGCCTGGTCTTCGACGCCACCGGCATCACCGCTCCTCAGGGGCTCGCGGCGCTGCAGGACTTCTTCCCCCCGCTCTTACGCAACCTCGGTCACTCCGGCCGGGTCGTCGTCGTCGGCACCACGCCTGATCAGGCCGGCAGCGTCGACGAGCACATCGCCCAGCGCGCGCTCGAAGGATTCACCCGCTCGCTGGCCAAAGAGTTGCGGCACGGCGCCACGGCGCAGCTGGTCTACCTGTCGCCTGACGCTAAGCCAGCTGCCACCGGCCTCGAATCGACGATGCGGTTCATCCTTTCGGGTAAGTCGGCCTACGTCGACGGCCAGGTCTTTTATATCGGGGCCGCCGACTCGACGCCGCCGGCCGACTGGGACGCACCGCTGGAGGGCAAGGTGGCGATCGTGACGGGCGCCGCGAGAGGGATTGGCGAAACGATCGCCAAGGTGTTCGCCCGCGATGGCGCGCGGGTGGTCGCGGTCGACGTCGAGTCCTCCGCCGAGGCCCTCGCCGCGACTGCGAGCAGAATCGGAGGGCACGCGCTGACGCTCGATGTCACCGCCGACGACGCTGTCGATCGGCTAGCCGAACACCTGCGCGACCACCACGACGGCCATGCCGACATCCTCGTGAATAATGCTGGCATCACTCGTGACAAGTTGTTGGCCAACATGGATGAGTCCCGATGGAACGCCGTGCTGACGGTGAATCTTATTGCGCCACAACGTCTCACCCAGGGCCTCGTCGACAACGGATCCATCGGCGAGGGTGGTCGGGTGATTGGGCTGTCGTCGACGTCCGGCATCGCGGGCAACCGCGGTCAGACCAACTACGCGACGACGAAGGCTGGCATGATCGGCATCACGCATGCGCTGGCGCCCGTGCTCTACGACAAAGGCATCACGATCAACGCCGTGGCTCCCGGCTTCATCGAAACCAAGATGACCGACGCGATGCCGATGGCCACGCGCGAGGTGGCCCGCCGGCTCAACTCCCTGTATCAGGGTGGCAAGCCCGTCGATGTTGCCGAGGCCATCGCCTACTTCGCCAACCCGGCATCGAACGCGGTGACCGGCAACGTGCTTCGGGTGTGCGGTCAAGCGATGGTGGGAGCCTGAGTGAGAATCCAGCGAGAAACGCAGGCGGATCGCAGATGAGAACCGACACGACTGACCAGCCCAGCGGCCTACGCAACCTGGTGCGCGCCGCGGCCGGTGCCCTGCCGTTCATCCGCCGGGGCAACGAGTTGCCGGACCGCAGGCTCAAGGTCGAAAACCTGGAAATCGACCGTTCCAACGTCGCGCAGTACGCCGCTGTGACCGGCCTTCGGTACGGCGATCAGGTGCCGGTGACATACCCGTTCGCGCTGACGTTTCCGGTAGTAATGTCGCTGGTGACCGGCTTCGACTTCCCTTTCGCCGCAATGGGTTCGGTGCACACCGAGAATTGCATCACCCAGTACCGTCCGATCGCCGTCACCGACACGGTCGACGTCACGGTCCATGCCGAGAATCTGCGTGAGCACCGTCGCGGCCTGCTGGTAGATGTGATCACCGATGTCCACGTCGGCGTCGATCTGGCATGGCATCAGGTCACGACCTTCCTGCATCAGCAGCGCACCAGCCTTTCGGACGAGCCCAAGCCACCACCGAAGAAGCAGCCGAAACTGCCACCACCCAACGGCGTCCTCACCATCAGCCCCGGGCAGATCCGCCGCTATGCGTCGGCCGGCGGGGATCACAACCCCATCCACACCAATCCCATCGCGGCCAAGCTGTTCGGCTTTCCGACGGTGATCGCGCACGGGATGTTCACCGCCGCCGCAGTTCTGCGCACGATCGAGGGCCAATTGCCTGATTCGCTGCGGTATTCCGTGCGGTTTGGAAAGCCGGTGGTACTGCCCGCGAAAGCGGGCCTGTACGTCGATCGGGTACCCGACGGCTGGGATCTGGCGCTGCGAAATTCGAAGGGCCAGCCGCACCTCACTGGCGAGCTGCGGTCGCTCTGATCTCGTCGTCCAAGTCAGATCGCGCTAGCCGCGGACGTTAACCGCGGACGGCGCTTCCTCCTCGGCGGGACGACCCCTCAGACCGCGCCAGGTCAGGTTGATCAGCAGATCGGCCGCATCGTTGACGTCCGCCTCGCCGGTGCTAACCCTCGTCGCCACCGCCTCGCCCGCGCCTACCAGGGCGACCGCCATCATGTGAAAGTCCATGTCGGGATCTGGGTTTCGCGTTCCCGCGCTCAGCAGCCGAGCCACCAAGTCGATGACTCTCTCCCGGCCCTCGCGGACAGTGTGCGAGTACATCTGCGAACTGGTGGCCTGCTGGTACAGCACAATCCACGACGCCCGATTGGTGTCGATGTAGTGCATGAAAGCCCGGATCGTCGTAGTCAGAAGGTCTCTAGGGCTCTGCTTCAGATCATTGTCCCTCGACGAACCGATGTCGGCCCGGACCGCCTCGATGAATCGGCTCAATTCGCGGTCCAGACAAGCGCCGAAGAGTTCCTCTTTGGATCCGTAATAGAGGTAAAGCATCGGCTTGGAGATCTCGGCCTCGGCGGCGATCGCGTCCATTGACGTCTCGTGGTAGCCGTTTTGCGAGAACATCTGCACCGCTGCGTCGAGCATCTGCTGTTCCCGCACCGCGCGCGGCAGCCGCTTGGTGCCACCCGCCATCGTGATTCCTCCCCGCAGACCGCCGGTTGTCTGATTCCAGAGTAGGCTGCCGCGCCGCCGATACACCGCCGACGGACTCCCGATACACCGCCTAGGAGACACCGACGAGCCACCGACACACCGTGGATTAGCGCCAACCCCGCATCAACGCCGACATTGCGGGAAGAAGCCCTTGACCGCCGCCATCCGCCGCACCTTCGTGTCGACCGCGTCCATCTTCAGCTCGCCGGCATTGACCGCCTGCTCCAGCCGGTCAAGGACCGCCGGCACCTCTGTGGTGGTGATCCACAGCGCGGTGTCGGCACCCGCCTGCAGTGCCATGAGCACTGACTGCGCGACACCGTAGCGGTCAGCGATGGCCCGCATGCTCGACAGGTCGTCGGTGAACACCGGCCCGTCGAACGGCGGGGCGTCGTAGCCTCCGGTGCGCAACAGGTCATACGCCGCCGGGCTCAGGCTGGCAGGCAAGTCACCGGTCAGGTCCGGCACCAGCAGATGCCCGATCATCACGGCCACCGGGGCCTGGCCCACCAGCGTGCGGTAGGGCACCAGGTCATCGGTCTTTAGCTGGTCCAGCGCCGGGGTGACCACCGAGCCCGTGTGGGAGTCCCCCGACCCGTGGCCGTGGCCGGGGAAGTGCTTGAGCACGGGTAGCAGGCCCGCGTCGCGCAGACCTCGCGCGTAGGCGCCGGCGAAAGCGGTCACCTTGTCCGGGTCGTTGCTGAACGACCGATCGCCGATCACGGTGTCGTCGGGCTGGTCGCTGACGTCCGCAACAGGTGCGAAATCGACCGTGATCCCCAACTTCCCCATTGCCTGACCACGCTGCTTGGCCAGCTCGTACACCGCATCCGGGGTGCTGCTCGCCCCCAGGGAGCGGGCCGACGGCGCAGCCCCGATCAACGACGACAGCCGGTCGACCCGGCCGCCCTCCTCGTCGACGCTCACCGCCACCGGTAGCGGACCGCTCGAGGTGATCGCGGCCATCGTTCCGTCTGAAAGCATCGACAGGTCTGTCCAGCTACCGATGAAGATCCCGCCGACGTGGTACTTGGCCACCACAGCGCGGGCGTCGTCAGGGCCGGTCACCCCGACCATCAATAGCTGCGCGAGTTTGTCCCGTAGCGGCAACTGCGCCAACGCGTCGTCACTGCAGGCCTGTGCGGCCGGTGGCGGCAACTCCGGTTTGGCCGAACTGGGCGCCGAAGCCGCGGACCTGGACGGCACGCTCGAATGGCGTTTGTAGTACAGCAGAAATCCCCCCGACGCCATCAGGCCGACCAGCACCACCGCAAGGACGATGGACAACCGGGAACGCCACAAAGGCGACGGTGGGATCAATGGCACTGCCGGATAGTACCGATCACCCGATCGCTCCTTTCAGGTCGCGCTGCTACTCGTCTGCTACCTTGACGACAACTCCCATCTCGATTCGCTAGGAGCTAAGCGATGAACCGGTTCGTCCTGCCTGCGGCGGCGAGCATCGTCGTTGGCCTGCTGCTGGGCGCGGCCGCGGTCTTCGGTGTGACGCTGATGGTGCAACAAGACACCAAGCCGCCGCTGTCGATCGGTAACGGCGCGTCGATTCTCAACCGGGTCGAGTACGGCGACCGCAGCTAGCGTCGCGGCGACCGACCAGTCGTCAGTCGCGGCGAAGGATGCGGCGAAGGATCACGCATCCGTCGCCGAGGCTGAAACACCCCCTGTCCCCTTGTCCCGGCGCTGGCTGTGGGCCGTCGGGTGCGCCGCGCTGGTCCTATGCTTCGCCCAGTCACCCGGCCTGGTTTCGCCCGACACCAAGCTCGATCTCACCGCCAATCCGCTGCGGTTCCTCTCTCGCGCCACGAACTTATGGAGCAGCGAGCTCCCGTTCGGGCAAGCGCAGAACCAGGCCTACGGCTATCTGTTCCCTCATGGTGCGTTTTTCCTTCTTTTTCACTCACTCGGCGTTCCGGGGTGGGTGACGCAGCGGCTGTGGTGGGCGCTGCTGCTGACAATCGGCTTCTGGGGACTACTGCGCCTCGCGGAAGCCCTCGGTATCGGCACCACGAGTTCCAGGGTCATCGGGGCGGTCGCGTTTGCGCTGTCACCGCGCGTGCTGACGACGCTGGGATCGATCTCATCGGAAACGCTGCCGATGATGCTGGCCCCGTGGGTGTTGCTCCCGGTCGTCCTCGCCTTCCGAGGACGAGTCCGAGGCGAACACCCGCGAGCCCCCACACCCTCCGTGCGCATGTTGGCGGCTCGTTCCGCGGCGGCGATCGCACTGATGGGCGCCGTGAACGCGGTCGCCACGCTCACCGGTTGTCTGGCCGCCGTGATCTGGTGGGCCTGCCACCGGCCGAACCGGCTGTGGTGGCGCTTCACCGGGTGGTGGCTGGTCGGGATCGTGCTGGCGACACTGTGGTGGCTGATTGCGCTGGTGTTGCTGGGTCGGATCAGCCCGCCGTTCCTGGACTACATCGAGTCGTCCGGGGTCACCACACAGTGGACGTCGCTAACCGAGGTGGTGCGCGGAACCGACTCGTGGCCACCGTTCGTTGCGCCGACAGCCACCGCCGGAACATCGCTCGTGACCGGGTCGGTGCCGATCGTGGCGACCACCATCGTGGCGGCCGGCGGGCTGGCCGGCCTGGCGACTCGGTCCTGCCCCGCCCGCGGCCGGCTCGTAACCATGCTTCTGGTTGGCGTCGTGCTGCTCGCGGTCGGCTATTCCGGCGAGCTGGGGTCCCCCGTGGCGCACTCGGTGCAGGCCTTCCTCGACGCCGGCGGCGCTCCGCTGCGCAACCTGCACAAACTTGAGCCGGTGATCCGCCTGCCGCTGGCGCTGGGCTTGGTCCACCTGCTCAGGGCGTTACCTCTGCCCGGTAGCGCGCCGCGAAAGGTTTGGGTGCATGCTCTCGCCCACCCCGAGCACGACAAGCGCGTTGCCGTGGGGATCGTGGTGCTGGTCGCGCTGGCCGCGAGCACGTCGCTGGCCTGGTCGGGCAGGTTGACTCCGCCCGGGGTGTTCCGCGCGATACCCGGCTACTGGCACGACGCCGCGGACTGGTTGGACCAACATAATGCCCGGGGACCGACCCCCGGCCGGGTCCTGGTGGTGCCGGGATCGCCGTTCGCCACCCAGGTGTGGGGCACCACCCACGACGAGCCGCTGCAGGTGCTGGGCGCTAGCCCGTGGGGCGTACGCGACTCCGTGCCGCTGACCCCACCGGCGACGATTCGTGCCGTCGATTCTGTGCAGCGTCTGGTCGCAGCTGGTCGGCCGTCCGCAGGCCTGGCGGATATTCTTGCCCAGCAAGGGATTTCGTATGTTGTCGTGCGCAATGACCTTGACCCGGACACGTCGCGGTCGGCACGGCCGATTCTGGTTCATCGCGCGATCGAGGGGTCGCCGGGTCTGATGAAGGTTGCGCAGTTCGGCGATCCGGTCGGCGCGGGCACGGTGCGCGGTTTCGTCGCCGACAGCGATCTGCGCCCGCTGTATCCGGCGATCGAGATTTATCGCGTGGCCAGCCCGTTCGTAACCCCGGGCGCGCCGTATGTCGCCGACGTCAACGCGCTTCCCCGCATCGACGGCGGGCCCGAGGCGCTGTTGCGGCTCGCCGAGCGGCGACGCCTGCAAGGCCAGCCGCCGCTGGGGCCGGCCGTGCTGACCGCCGACGCACAACG
>JAFAWC010000493.1 GCA_019242135.1 Mycobacteriaceae bacterium
GTGCCGGTCGAGGACCGGGCGCGGTTCCGCGGAGTCTCGGCGTCGCGGGCGCCGCAGATCCTCGGCGGTGCCGTGGTCGCATTCGAGACGCTGCGCTGCTTGGGCATCGAGCGCGTCGAGCTAAGTCCCTGGGCGCTGCGGGAAGGGATCATCCTGGAACACCTTGCCGCGCTGACGGATACGAGTCATCTGCCACTGCAACCGCTGGTGCCGGCCGTGGATCTAACGGGTGCGGTGGCGACCGTGACGCCGTTGCGCAGCGGTCACGGGTAGTCGGCCGCTAGCCGGACGGTGGGATCTCCGCGGTGATGCGGTCCAGGAGCGCGGTGTAGCGGTTGGCCTCGCGGTGCGGGCCCGGTTTGCCGCTGCTGACCAGGCCGGCGGCCAGTCCCCGCTTCGGGTCGGCCCAGATCGCGATGTTGGTCAAGCCGGTATGACCGAACGCGTCAGGGGCGTTGCGGCCGAACGGGCCGAAGCGTTTCGAGCCGAGCATGTAGCCGGTGCCCCAGCGCAGCGGGGCGAGGCCGACCGCGACGTCGGGCCGCAAACGCCGGCATTCCCTGACCGCGGCCCTCAATGTCTCGGTCCGCGTGATGCGCACCCCGTCGAGCTCACCGCCGCGCCGCAACATTTCGGCGAACCGGGACAGTTCGTCGGCGGTCGACACCGTGTTGGACGACGGCAGCACACTCGTGAGGTATTGCGGGGTGTTCGAGAAGGGGATGATCTTCTGCATCGATCCGCCTACTGCCAGCCGGAAGACCTTCGCGACCGGCCCGCGTACGGGCGTCCCGGTGGCGTGACTCGGTGCAACCAACCGAACGTCTTGCGCTGCAACGCCGTAGTTGGTCCACCGGAAGCCGAGCGGGTCGAGGATCTCCGCAGCCAGAATGTCGCGGATGTTCTTGCCGGTCGCGGCCGAAACGATCTCCCGGACCAGTGGGCCCCAGGTCAGGCCGTGGTAGATGTGTACCAGTCCGGGGCGGTACAGCGGTTTGAGCTCGCCGAGCTTCTCGCGGGTGTACTCGCTGTCGTCCATGCGGCGCAAATCCGGCCGCGGACCGGTGTAAATCGGTATGCCTGCGCTGTGTGTCATCACGTGCCGGATCGTCGTGCGGTCTTTGCCGTGGCTGGTGTAGCCGGGCAGGTAGTCGCAGACACGATCGTCGAGCGAGAAGTACCCCCGTTCGACGAGCATGTGAACCACCGTCGTGGTGATGGCTTTCGCCGCCGAGTAGGTGCAGAACGGTGTTTCGGTGGTGACCGCAATCTTTTCGGCGTCCGGCGGATCCTCGGGGCCGTTACCCCAGCCGTGGCCGATCGCCCGGTTCAGGACTACGTTCCCGTTGTGTCGCAGGCACAACTGAATCGCGGGGTGCATGCCGGCCTGATACCAGTGCCGGACGGCCCACCAAATGCGCTCGACGGACTCCGCGTCAATGCCGGAATGGTCTTCTGGCCCCACGTCCGTCACGGCGTCCAGATCGGCGGGGAGGCGGATTCTGCCGTCCTCGGTCATGGTCGTGTCCTGTGCAGGGTGGCCCGCAGGTGGTGCTGCAACGGTTGACCCACCGCACCCAGCCGCACGGTGTAGTCGAGTTCGTCACCGCGGATCCGAATCGAACGGGCGAGCGCCGACACATCTTTCGCCGACGAGGTGAGGCCGATGCTCGTCGCGTTGAGGTCCATCTCGACGGTGGTACCGGCGACGGTCAAACTGCCCTCCTGGATCTCCGTGATCCCGGTCGGATGAGCCAGCACCCATTCGACCCGTCCGGACGACGGCACTCGAACGTAGCCGGTCTCGGCGTGCAGCGGCCGACCGTCGTCCCTTGCCTTCGTTCGCTGCGAATAGGTAAGAAACGGCTTGCCGATATGACTGAAGACGACTTCCTCGACATAGCCGAACGGCTCGATCGTCGGGTACTCGCCGGCACCGTCACCTGCCCAGGTGCCCAGCAGGGGAGCCAGGACGCTGATGGCTGGATGGACGTCGGTCACCCCGTCAGGGTACGGAGTGGTCCGGTATGGTTCGCGGCAACGTCAATCGTGCTGGGAGGCGCCCATGTCGGGCCGGACTTTCTCTTTCGAGGTCAACCGCACCAGTCGCGCGCCCGCGGCAACGCTGTTCAGGCTTGAGACCGACGGAGCACGCTGGTCGGACTGGGCCAAGCCGATCATCATGCAGTCGGGCTGGGAGCGAGAGGGTGATCCGGCCCCCGGCGGCCTCGGAGCGGTTCGCAAAGTGGGGATGTGGCCCCTGCTCGTGCGGGAGGAAACTCTCGAATACGAGCAGGATCGCCGGCACGTCTACGCCCTGATCGGACCGGCGACGCCGGTTGAGGGATACCGTGCCGAGGCGACCTTCACACCGAACGCGTCCGGCGGCACCGACCTGCGCTGGCGTGGCTCCTTCACCGAACGGTTTCCCGCGACCGGACCGGTGATGCGCGCCTTGCTGCACGGCGCCATCAAGTTCTTCTCGGCCAGGCTGGTGACGGTGGCCGAGCGTGAAATACTCACCTCGCCAACCGATTAACGAAATGACCGGGCCCCGCCAGGGGTCATCCGGCGCGCCACCCGCGCGGCCAGCTTCCTGGCCCGGCCAGAGAAGTAGATCGAGAAGAAGGTGTTGAAGATGTCCTCGCGCAGCCGCGTGAGGGTGGAGCTCTTGATGCGCCAGTCGCCGGCGATCTTCTCGTAGGTTTCGTGGTAGTGGCCATAT
>JAFAWC010000677.1 GCA_019242135.1 Mycobacteriaceae bacterium
TATCAGCGTGTCCTTGCGGCCACCCGGATGGCGGAAGCCGAAGGCCGCGACGTGGACGCCGCGATCATGGAGGCCAGCCGTGGCTGACCCGACGGGCTTTTTGAGGGTGCACAAGGTGGAGGCGCCGAAGCGGCCGGTCGACGAGCGGGTTGGTGACTGGCGCGAGGTTTACGAACCCCAGAGCCCGCAGCAGCGCGCAACGGAGGTGTCGCAGCAGGCGCGCCGATGTATGGATTGCGGAGTGCCGTTCTGCCACTCCGGAACTGCCGGCTGTCCGCTGGGCAACCTCATTCCCGAGTGGAATGACCTGGTCCGGCGGGGTCGCTGGGACGCGGCTAGCGAGCGGCTGCACGCGACCAACAATTTTCCCGAATTCACCGGCCGGTTGTGCCCGGCGCCGTGCGAGGCGGCGTGCGTGCTGTCCATCGCCGACGACCACACCGGCGGCAGCGTGACCATCAAACGCATCGAAAACACCATCGCCGACCGGGCTTGGCAGCTCGGCGTCGTCGCACCCCGACCTGCTGCGATCGTGACCGACAAGCGGGTGGCCGTCGTCGGCTCCGGACCCGCGGGACTTGCGGCGGCGCAACAACTCACGCGCGCGGGCCACGCGGTCACCGTCTATGAGCGGGACGATCGGCTCGGTGGTCTGCTGCGCTACGGCATCCCGGAATACAAGATGGAAAAGGCGGTGCTGAACCGGCGGCTGGCCCAAATGCGCGCCGAAGGAACATGTTTCGTGACCGAGTGTGAAGTCGGCGTGGACCTTGCGGTGGACGCGTTACGCGCACAGCACGACGCGGTGGTCCTCGCAGTCGGGGCCTTGCGCGCCCGCGACTATGACGTCGAAGGCCGCCACCTGGCAGGCGTGCACCTCGCGATGGACCATCTCGTCCCGGCGAACCGAGACTGCGAGGGCGACGGGGCGTCGCCGATCTCCGCGGCCGGCAAGCACGTCGTGATCATCGGCGGCGGTGACACCGGAGCCGACTGCCTCGGAACCGCCCACCGGCAGGGCGCGCGGTCGGTGACCCAGCTCGACTACAACGCCGAGCCACCCGAGATCCGCGACGAAGCCCGCACGCCATGGCCGACCTGGCCGCTGCTGCTGCGCACGTCCCCGGCCCACGCCGAAGGCGGCGAGCGCCGGTATGAGGTCGCGGTGCAACGGTTCTGCGGTGACGAGCGCGGCGAGCTTCGGGCGATCGAGATCGCCGAGGTACGGGTCGCCCGAGACCGGCACGGCCGCCGGACCATCGCGCCGGTCGGGGCAAGTATGGAGTTGCCGTGTGATCTCGCCCTGCTCGCGATCGGTTTCGAGGGAGTCGAACACATGGCACTGCTGGAGGGACTTGAGCTGGACCTCAACCACAGGGGAGTGTTGCCGTGCGGAGCCGACTGGCAGACGACCGCGCCCGGGGTGTTCGTCTGCGGCGACGCGCACCGCGGGGCGTCTCTTATCGTGTGGGCGATCGCCGAGGGCCGCAGCGCCGCCCAGGCCGTCGACGCGTACCTGATGGGGGAGTCGGATTTGCCTGCGCCGGTGCGGCCCTCTGCGCTGCCGCTGGCCGTGGTGTAAAGGGGTTTGACCGCGACTATGCTCGGAATTCGTGAATAGACGCGGAAAGATCGTCTGCACACTGGGCCCGGCCACCAGCTCCGACGACATGGTGCGGGCCCTTGTCGAGGCCGGCATGGATGTGGCCCGAATGAACTTCAGTCACGGTGAGCATGCCGACCACAAAGCCGCCTACGACCGGGTGCGCGCGGCGTCGGATTTGACCGGCCGCGCGGTGGGCGTGCTCGGCGACCTTCAGGGACCCAAGATCCGGCTCGGCCGGTTTGCTGCCGGGCACGCGTTCTGGCAGAGCGGCGACACGGTGCGGATCACCATCGAGGAGTGCGACGGCACGCACGACCGGGTGTCGACCACATACAAGCAGCTTGCCCATGATGCGGCGCCGGGGGACCGGTTGCTCATCGACGACGGCAAGGTCGGGCTGGTGGTCGAAAGCGTCGTCGAACGCGACGTGGTGTGCACGGTCACCGAGGGCGGCCCGGTGTCCAACAACAAGGGCCTGTCGCTGCCCGGCATGAATGTGTCCGTACCGGCGCTCTCGGAAAAAGACATCGACGACCTCGAGTTCGGCCTGCGGCTGGGCATCGATCTGGTGGCGCTGTCGTTCGTCCGTTCGCCGGTCGACATCGAACTGGTGCACGACGTCATGGACCGAATCGGGCGCCGCGTCCCGGTCATCGCGAAACTGGAAAAGCCCGAGGCGATCGACAACCTGGAAGCGATCGTGCTGGCCTTCGACGCGGTCATGGTGGCCCGGGGTGATCTGGGCGTCGAGCTCCCGCTGGAGGAGGTGCCGCTGGTGCAGAAGCGGGCCATCCAGATGGCACGGGAGAACGCGAAACCGGTGATCGTCGCCACGCAGATGCTGGAGTCGATGATCGAACACTCCCGGCCCACCCGAGCCGAAGCCTCCGATGTAGCGAACGCCGTGCTCGACGGCGCCGATGCCCTGATGCTGTCGGGGGAGACGTCGGTGGGCAAGCATCCCCTCGAGGCAGTCAAGACGATGTCGCGCATCATCGCCGCCGTGGAGCAAAACTCCACCGCCGCACCGCCACTGACCCACGTGCCGCGCACCAAGCGGGGGGTGATTTCCTACGCGGCCAGAGACATCGGCGAGCGCCTGGACGCCAAGGCGCTGGTGGCGTTCACCCAGTCCGGCGACACCGTGCGCCGCCTGGCACGGTTGCACACACCGCTTCCGTTGCTCGCGTTCACCGACCTGCCCGAGGTGCGCAGCCAGCTGGCGCTGACCTGGGGTACCGAGACGTTCATCGTGCCGCACATGCAAAGCACCGACGGCATGATCCGCCAGGTCGACAAGTCGCTGCTCGAACTGGGCCGCTACAAACGCGGTGACCTGGTGGTCATCGTCGCGGGCGCCCCGCCGGGCACAGTAGGCTCGACCAACCTGATTCATGTGCACCGGATCGGAGAGGAAGACCTTTAGGGGCGTGTCTTTGGGTTCCGATTTTGAGCAATTGTTGGCCACGCTCGACCTTGCGCGATCTGGCGACGACGTTTTCACCGGCTCCCACCCCACCAAAACCCCCATGCGCACGTTCGGCGGCCAGCTGATGGCACAATCGGTGGTCGCCGCCGGTCGCACCGTGAGCACCGGTTTGCCGCCGGCGGCGCTGACGATGACGTTCATCAACGGCGGTGACCCCCAAGCCGACATCGAGTACCGCGTGGTGAATCTGCGTGACGAGCGCCGATTTGCCAACAGGCGCGTCGACGCGACGCAAAACGGCAGTCTCCTTGCGTCGGCGATGATCTCGTACCTGTCCGGCGGCCGCGGGCTGGAGCACGGGGTCGAGGTCCCCGAGGTCGCCGCACCGGAGACGCTTCCCCCGATCGGGGATCTGCTGCGCGGCTATGAGAAGACGGTGCCGGGGTTCGTCAACGCGTTGCGACCCATCGAATGGAGGTATACCAACGATCCCGCTTGGGTAATGCGAAAGAAGGGTGACCGACTGCCCTACAACCGAGTATGGATGAAAGCCGACGGCAAGATGCCTGACGATCCGTTACTGCACACCGCGGCGATGGTGTACGCATCTGACACGACAGTGCTCGACTCGATCATCACCACGCACGGATTGTCGTGGGGATTCGATCGGATCTTCGCCGTCACCGTCAACCACTCCGTGTGGTTTCACCGGCAAGTCGACTTCGACGAATGGGTGTTGTATTCGACGACTTCACCGGTGGCGGCGGATTCCCGGGGACTGGGCACCGGCCATTTCTTCGACCGAGACGGCGGGCTTCTCGCCACCGTCGTACAGGAGGGAATCGTGAAGTACTTCCCCGCTCAACGCGCTGACGGGGCGTAATCTCTAGCTGATGACCGAGCCGGTCAAGGTCGCGAAGGTCAGCGCCCGCGAGCGTGTTGTCGTCAATGTTGACGGGGCAGCGGCGCGGTGGATCGGTGCCCTGGCGGTCCTGAGCCTGTTCTGCTGGCTCGTCATCCTCGTCGCCCGGGACCGTGCGCACGCCGACTGGGACGCCGCGGGCCGGCTGGCATGGTCGCTGACGATTCTCACCGCGGTGGCATTGATTGCGCGCGGTATCTTTCTCGGTCGGCCGGTGACGGCCGTGCATGCAAGTGCGGCGGTGATCGTGCTGGTCATCGGCCTTGCCGCGCACGTGTTGTCCTACGACCTCGTTGGCAGCGTGCTGATCGCCGGCGCGGCGTGGGTGTTGATGTGGCCGACGACATCGGCGCCCCGGCCCGATGATCTGCCGCGAGT
>JAFAWC010000106.1 GCA_019242135.1 Mycobacteriaceae bacterium
CGCGGATTTGCTCATCTTCGACGTCGGGTCGGCGAGGTCGTAGATCTTGGCAGTGGCCTTGGGAATGAGCACATCAGGAACCACGAACGTGTCCGGGAAGCGGCTGTTGAACCGCTGCGCGACGTCACGCGCCAGCTCCAAGTGCTGGCGCTGGTCCTCACCCACGGGCACCAGATTGGCGTCGTACGCCAACACGTCGGCGGCTTGCAGCACCGGGTAGGTGAACAGTCCGACCGTCGTGGACTCATTTCCCTGCCGCTGCGCCTTATCCTTGAACTGGGTCATCCGCGACGCCTGGCCGAAACCCGTGAAACAGCCCAGTACCCAGGCCAATTCGGCGTGGGCGGGCACGTGGCTTTGCACGAAGACCGTGCTGCGGTCCGGGTCGATGCCCAGCGCCAGGTATTGGGCGGCCGTCACCAGCGTGCGATGCCGCAGCGCCGCGGGGTCCTGGGGGACGGTGATGGCGTGCAGGTCGACAACGCAAAAGAATGCGTCGAACTCGTCCTGCAGCCCGACCCACTGCGCGACCGCTCCCAGCGCGTTGCCCAGATGAAGGGAATCGGAGGTCGGCTGAACGCCGGAGAAGACGCGTTTCTGGCTGATCATCGTGGCGCAATCTTTTCATGAGGGCGTGCCCCGGTCCGGGGCGAACTTGCGGTACCGGCGGTACCGCCTTTATCGTCGCCACCATGAGCGCCATGAGCGAGTGTGCACCCATCCACGCCGGTTCGGGGGAGCCGATGCTTCTGCTGCACCCCTTCATGATGTCGCAGACCGTGTGGACCAATGTTGCCCCACGGATCGCCGAGACGGGCCGCTACGAGGTCGTGGCGCCTACCATGCCGGGCCACAAGGGCGGCCCCAGGGGCAGGTGGTTCCTCGACACCCCGGCGCTTGCGGATCACGCCGAGCGCCAGATGGACGCCATGGGCTGGCCCACCGCCCACGTCGTGGGCAATTCGCTCGGCGGCTGGGTGGCGTTCGAGCTTGAGCGGCGCGGCCGGGCGCGGACTCTGACCGCGATCGCGCCGGCCGGCGGCTGGCGGCACTATTCACCGGTCAAGTTCGAGATCGTCGGCAAGTTCGTCGCCGGCGCCCCAGTGTATGTGCTGGTCAAGCTGTTGGGTCGGCACGTGCTGCGGCTGCCGTTCAGTCGCTACCTGGCCCATTTCCCGATCAGCGCGGCACCACAGAACCTCAGCGACGCCGACCTGCTCGACATCGTCGACAACGTCAGAAGCTGCCCTGCCTACTACCAGCTGCTGGTGAAGTCGCTGCTGCTGCCGGGCTTGATGGAGATCAGAGAGACGGCCGTCCCGACCCATCTGGTGATCTGCGAGAAGGACCGGGTGCTGCCCCATCCGCGCTACACCCGGCACTTCACCAGTCAGATCCCCGAGATCACCCGGGTGACCGAGCTCGACGGCGTCGGCCACATTCCGATGTACGAGGCGCCCGAGAGGATCGCCGATGTGATTTTGAGCTTCGTCGATCAGCACCGCGAGCCCGAGGTCCGGTCCACCGGCTAGCTCAGGTCTCTGTCAGAGCTTTCTGCAGGTTGTCGTCGAGGACGCCCATGAAGTCCTCGGTGGTCAGCCACTTCTGGTCGGGCCCGATCAGCAACGCGAGATCCTTGGTCATCTGCCCGCCCTCGACGGTGTCGATGACAACGTTTTCGAGCTTGTGGGCGAAGTCGATCACATGGGGGGTGTTGTCAAGCTTGCCGCGGTGCCCCAGGCCGCGGGTCCACGCGAAGATGGACGCGATCGGGTTCGTCGACGTCGGCTTGCCGGCCTGGTGCTGGCGGAAGTGCCGGGTCACCGTGCCGTGCGCGGCCTCGGCCTCGACGGTCTTGCCGTCGGGGGTCATCAGCACCGACGTCATCAGGCCCAGTGAACCGTAACCCTGTGCGACGGTGTCGGACTGCACGTCGCCGTCGTAGTTTTTGCACGCCCAGACATAGCCGCCTTCCCATTTCAGGCAGGCCGCCACCATGTCGTCGATCAGCCGGTGTTCGTAGGCGAGACCCTTGGCGTCGAACTGCTCCTTGTACTCCTCGTCGAAGATGCGCTGAAACTCGTCCTTGAACATCCCGTCGTACCCCTTGAGGATTGTGTTCTTCGTCGACAGATACACCGGGTAGTTCTGTTGCAGGCCATAGTTGAACGACGAGCGGGCGAAGTCCTGGATCGACTGTTTGAAGTTGTACATGCCCATCACGACCCCACCGCCCTCGGGGATCTTGACGACGTCGTGCACAATCGGCTCGCTGCCGTCCTCGGGGGTGAACGTAACGGTGAAAGTGCCGGGCCGGTCCACCTTGAAATTGTCTGCGCGGTACTGGTCCCCGAATGCGTGGCGGCCGATGATGATCGGCTTCGTCCATCCCGGCACCAGCCGCGGCACGTTATTGATAACGATGGGCGCGCGAAAGATTGTGCCGCCCAGGATGTTTCGGATTGTGCCGTTCGGCGACAGCCACATCTGCTTGAGGTTGAACTCCTTGACGCGCGCTTCGTCTGGAGTGATGGTGGCGCACTTGACGCCGACGCCGTGGTGCTGGATCGCATGCGCGGCATCGACGGTCACCTGGTCGTCGGTGTCGTCGCGGTGTTCGATGCCCAGGTCGTAGTACTCGAGGTTGATGTCCAGGTACGGCAGGATCAGCGTGTCCTTGATGAACTTCCAGATGATCCGGGTCATCTCGTCGCCGTCAAGTTCTACGACCGTGCCTTCGACCTTGATCTTGGATGTGCTGGACATGAAGTCCGTGTCCCTCCTACGCCGGTGGGGCTCAACGGTGAGCGAGCGCTTGCGGCTGCCAGCGTACCGGGGGCGGGTTGACGACGAGCAGTCAACTTTGGCTACTTGTCGGTAACGTCAAGTGGCCTGCGACCAGTGCAGAGTCTGAACTGCAACAGGTTCACATTGCGCTTCCGGCGAGGTCGGTGGCAACGCATTGGCAACGTGCGATACGCTTCTCATCGGTCAAGAGCGTCAGCGCCAAGCCCCGGCTAGCTGGCCGGCAACCCTCCAACCGCGGTGGGGTGCCCCGGGTGATGACCAGGTTGAGTAGCCGCCACCGGCTACACGGCAAGCGCGGGTCCGTGATGACGGGCCCCGGACCAGACGGCCCTGTCACCACAGGAGAACATCAGTGACCAACGGACTCGACGGGCCCACCGCCAGGTGGGCGTTTGAGACGAAGCAGATTCACGTCGGCCAGGTGCCCGACGCCGCGACCAATGCGCGGGCCCTGCCGATCTACCAGACCACCTCCTACACGTTCAACGACACCGGCCATGCCGCCGCGCTGTTCGGCCTGGAGGTCGAGGGCAACATCTACACCCGGATCGGCAACCCCACCACCGCGGTGGTCGAGCAGCGCATCGCCGCACTGGAGAACGGAGTGGCGGCACTGTTCCTGTCGTCCGGCCAGGCCGCCGAGACGTTCGCGATCCTCAACGTCGCCGCCGCCGGTGACCACATCGTCTCGAGCCCACGGCTTTACGGCGGCACCTACAACCTGTTCCACTACTCGCTGCCCAAGTTGGGCATCGACGTGAGTTTTGTGGAGGATCCCGACGACTTGGGATCGTGGCGTGCGGCAGTTCGGCCGAACACGAAGGCGGTGTTTGGGGAAACGATCTCCAATCCCCAGAACGATATCCTCGACATTCCCGGCGTTGCCGCGGTCGCCCACGACGTGGGCGTGCCGCTGATCGTGGACAACACCGTCGCGACGCCTTATCTGATCCAGCCGATCAGCCACGGCGCCGACATTGTCGTGCACTCGGCCACCAAGTACCTCGGTGGCCACGGCGCGGCGATCGCCGGCGTGCTCGTCGACGGCGGCACCTTCGACTGGACGAACGGGAAGTTCCCGGGCTTCACCACGCCCGACCCCAGCTATCACGGCGTGGTGTTCGCCGAGCTGGGGCCGCCGGCGTTCGCGTTGAAAGCCAGGGTTCAGCTGCTGCGCGACCTCGGGTCGGCAGCCTCACCGTTCAACGCGTTTTTGGTCGCGCAAGGTCTGGAAACGTTGAGCTTGCGGGTCGAACGCCATGTCGCGAACGCGCAGCGGGTCGCCGAGTACCTCGACGGTCATTCCGACGTCATGTCGGTCAATTATGCCGGGTTACC
>JAFAWC010000155.1 GCA_019242135.1 Mycobacteriaceae bacterium
GAGGTCGCCAAGGCCGCGGGGGACGCCGGCATCCCGATCCGAATCGGCGTCAACGCCGGGTCGCTGGACAAGCGGTTCATGGAAAAGTACGGCAAGGCCACCCCCGAAGCGCTGGTGGCGTCCGCGCTGTGGGAGGCGTCGCTGTTCGAAGAGCACGACTTCGGCAACATCAAGATCAGCGTCAAACACAACGATCCGGTCGTCATGGTGGCCGCCTACGAGCTGCTGGCGTCACAGTGTGACTACCCGCTGCACCTCGGCGTCACCGAGGCGGGCCCCGCGTTCCAGGGCACGATCAAGTCCGCGGTCGCGTTCGGTGCGTTGTTGTCCAAGGGCATCGGCGACACCATCCGGGTGTCGCTGTCCGCGCCGCCCGTCGAAGAGGTGAAGGTCGGCAACCAAATCCTGGAATCGCTGAACTTGCGGCCCAGGTCGCTGGAGATCGTGTCGTGCCCGTCGTGCGGGCGGGCCCAGGTCGACGTCTACACACTGGCCAACGAGGTCACCGCGGGGCTCGACGGCCTCGAGGTGCCGCTGCGCGTTGCGGTGATGGGCTGCGTCGTCAACGGTCCGGGCGAGGCGCGCGAAGCCGATCTCGGCGTGGCGTCGGGCAACGGCAAGGGCCAGATCTTCGTCAAGGGCGAGGTGATCAAGACCGTGCCCGAGTCGCAGATCGTCGAGACGCTGATCGAGGAGGCGATGCGCATTGCCAGCGAAAGAGGTTCCGGGCATGGTTTGGATGAATCCCCCGGCTCACCCGTCGTCACCGTAAGCTGAGTGCGGTAATACCGGCTGGTTGTGCGGAAAGAGTCACAGGACTATCTCAATGTCGGCTCCGCCCCTTTTTCGCCTTGTCGACGGTGAACGGCGCGTCTCGGTGGTCCGCGACGCCGGGGCGGTGCAACGGGTGTTCGACGGCGATCCGGTTGGCTGCTGCATGGTCGCCGCGCGGGTGGCAGAGCACGGCGTCGACCCTTCGGCGATCGGCGGCGAGTTGTGGACTCGCCGGGGCGCGCACGAATCCCTGTGCTACGCGGGGGCAAACCTCATCCCGCTGCGAGGCGCGCCGACGGACATGCATGCCTTCGCGGACAAGGCCACCGCAGTGGCGCGCCGGTGCTCGTCGGTGGTCGGTCGAGCCGAACTTGTGTTGCCGCTGTGGCAGCGGCTCGAACACACCTGGGGGCCGGCCCGCGACGTGCGTGAGCACCAGCCGCTGATGGCCATGGCGTCGCGGCCGTCGTGTGCGATCGACCCGGGCGTGCGACGCGTGCGCATCGACGAGCTCGAGCCGTACCTGGTCGCAGCCATCGACATGTTCATCGGCGAGGTCGGCATCGATCCGCGGCTGGGCGACGGCGGCCGGGGCTACCGCCGGCGGGTGGCGGGTCTGATTGCCGCGGGCCGGGCCTGGGCACGCTTCGAGCACGGCAAGGTGATCTTCAAGGCCGAGGTCGGTTCGATGTCGCCGGCGGTCGGTCAGATTCAGGGCGTCTGGGTGCATCCCGAATACCGCGGCCGCGGATTGGGCACCACCGGCACTGCGGCGGTCGTGGCCTCGATCGTCGACGGCGGCCGGATGGCCAGCCTCTACGTCAACGACTTCAACATCGTTGCCCGGGCGGCCTACGCGCGCGTCGGTTTCGCGGAAATCGGCAGGTTCGCCACGGTGCTGCTGGACTGACACCCCGGCTATCGGTGCGCCTCCACCGCCGGATCGTGATCAATTCTTAACATCAGCCTCAATGGCAACACAGGTATCACGTCCCGCGCGTTTGGCGTCCGCGATTGTGGTGGTCATGGTGCTCGTGGTGAGCTCGCTGGCCGGCTGCACGCCGCGACCCGACGGTCCAGCGCCCGTGGCCGAACAGTTCTTCGCGGCGCTGGCCGGTGGCAACACCTCCTCGGCGGCCGCTCTGGCCGACCGGCCCGAGGAAGCCCGGGCGGCCCTCAATGCGGCGTGGGCAGGCCTGCAGGCGGATCGTCTCGACGCGCAGATCACGGGGTCCGGGTTCACCGAGGACACCGGTAGCGTCGACTATCGCTACACCTGGCATCTGCCCAAGAACCGGACCTGGACGTACGACGGCCGGCTCTCGATGATCCGGGAAGAGGGCCGGTGGGAAGTCAGGTGGACGCCGGCGGCGCTGCACCCCAGGCTTGGCGAGCACCAGACGTTCGCATTGCGTGCCGACCCGCCGCAGCGTGCCGCGGTCAATGAGGTTGGCGGGTCCGACATCCTCAAGCCGGGGTTTTTGTACCACTACGAGCTCGATGCGGCGAAGGCCGGCACGGAGCTGATGTCGACGGCGCGCGCCGTCGTCGACGCCCTGCGGCCATTCGACGATACGTTCGACGCGCAGCGGCTGGCCGAGCAGGCCAGCTCGTTGACGAAGCCGGTAGACCTGATCACGCTGAAACCTGACGACAACAACCGGGTGTTCCCGGCGATCGGGCATCTGCCAGGCATCGTCGTCGTCCCCCAACCCGAACTACTGCCCACGGACCAGGGATTCGCGCCTGACCTCGTCGCCCAGGTCAAGAAGGCGGTGGTCGGCCAACTCGACGGCGAGCCCGGCTGGCGAGTGGTCACCGTCAACCAGAACGGCGTGGACGTCGGCGTACTCAACGAGGTGCCCGGCACGCCCGCACCGTCGGTGTCGGTCACGCTGGACCGTTCGATACAAGACGCTGCGCAGCACGCGGTG
>JAFAWC010000673.1 GCA_019242135.1 Mycobacteriaceae bacterium
TGCCGCGGCAGCAGATCACGAAGTCATCGGCGTAATTGACGATCCGAGCCTCGAGACGCCCCTCATGGCCCCCTGTCTTCCACCCTTTGACAAAGCGACGCATGTAGATGTTCGACAGCAAGGGTGAGATCGGAGAGCCCTGGGGGCTCCCCCGCCCCTCGTCCTTGTTCCGGGTCGTCCGATGGCGATAGCCCCGCGCGTCGACCTCTTCCACCGCGGCCTCCAGCCACAGCTTGATCAGCTTCAGGACGAAGCGATCGCTGATCCGCCGGGATAGCGACTTCAGGAGTTCGGCATGCGGGATCGCGTCGAAGTATCCGGACAGGTCGCCGTCGACCACCTCGGTATGCCCGCTCCGGACCAGTCGTTCGACCTGCCTGACGGCGTCGAGGGCGCTGCGTCCCGGGCGATACCCGTATTGCTCCGGCTCCAGGTCGGCCTCGAAGATCGGCTCCAAGACCAGCACTGCGGCCATCTGCGCTACGCGGTCTACGATGCAAGGGATCCCGAGCGGCCTCTGCTTGCCATCCGGTTTGGGGATGGACACGCGGCGGACCGGTCGGGGACGGTACGTTCGCTGCTTGAGGTCTTCCGCCAATTCGTCCAGCCATCGGTCCAGGCCGTACGCCTCGATGTCCTCGAACGTCTGGCCGTCGACCCCCGGCGCGCCGCCGTTGGCACGACAGCGGACGTAGGCCCATTCCAGCACGTCGCGACGGTGCAGCTTGTCGTACAGCGCGTAGAACCGATAATCGGGCGACTCCTTCGCTTTGGTGGGCAACGCCGTCTGGAGTTTCTCAACCTTGGGTGGAGGTAATAGGCTCATCGCCAATCTCCCGGCTGTCTTGCCCCTTGTGACGTTGACCTTGAACTGAGGCCCCTTTGCTCCCCCGGCATTACCCGGGTTCCCCGCTCCTACGGGCCTCTCCGCCACCTCGCACGGCCCGACCTGGCCCTCGCGGGTCGTCGGTCGGGGGTCACGCGCCCCCGCCGCCGAGGTTTCCCGTGTTGCGTCGGATCTCCGTGTGCAGGCATGCCGCCACCCATACCCCGGTGGGACCCCTGGAGCGTGTCGCGTCGTGAGGGGTGGTCCCCTCGTGTCCCCAGGGACGGCGGCCTTCCCCGTATAGCAACCGGGTCGGCTCCCACATCGCCTTGTTTCGGGGCTTGCACGGCGTTCACTTGCGTTGCGGCCTGCCTGCTCGCTGAACCGCCGAGGCGGCCCGTGGTCTCGAAGGCTTCGACGGCTTCGTCACCTCCGCCGCCGCTCCGATAGCTACCGGCTGGAGCGACCAGTTGCCGGGCGGGAATTACACCCGCTGAAGATCCGAGCCTTTTCACGGCGCACTGCTACGGGAAGGCCGGTTCCTGCGTCACCTGGAAATCTCGGACATTGAACGTGCACCCCTTCTATAAATCGGTCGACTTAAATGAGGAAAATGCCGGCTTGCGAAACCAGCATCGGGTGCACACGACGCTTCGCGCGGCCGGAAGGGGTTGGTCTCGGATCGAGTCGAGGTTTCCAACGTTCGTCGTTCCCAAGCTTAAGGGCGAATGCAACATGCCGCCCAGAGTCTGTCTGACGATTCGATTCCGCTTCGCAATCTGACGTGCGTTTAACCAGTAACGAAATCGGAATCAAAAATGAAAGGCCGACGGAGCGGAAATCTGTCCCGACCCGCCGGCCCTTTGGGTGTTCAGCCGTCGCTCAGCGCAATCGGCCGCGGGAAGGGTTCGGACCCGCGGCCCTCGTGGAAACGGGCTTCCTCGGGGCGTTCTTGACTGGATTCGTCCTCAGCTGATTCCAACGGTTGATCGCTCCGCCGACGGGCGAGCACATTGCGGCGTAGTTGAATGCCTTGCTGCCGGGCACGGCTGCCGCCAGGGCGGGACGATTATCGGGGCCGCCGTCACTGCCGTCGCCAATGCCCCCCGGCATGTTCCAGGCGTAGTACGTTCCGTAGACACCGACGCCGTTGGGCTGCTGATCATTGTGGAGGTCGACGGCCAAACCATACCGCGTGTAGCACGAGCACCCGGCGTCCTGCGCCTCCTGGAGCATGAGCAGCATCAGCCCGTACATCCGGGGGTGGCTGGCCATCCCCTGAGACTGATAAACCTGATGCGCGTTATCGCCACCGAGACACATTCTCGCGGGGCCACCCTCGTAGGAGATCATCCGGGTCGAGGGGAATCCGGCCGCGTCGATCCACTGGCGAAGCTGACGGTAGAGATTTCCGACGTACCCCGGCACGGACATCTCCAGCTCGTCCATCACCATGTCGAGTGTGAGAAAGTTATATTCCGAGCCATAAATCTGCGGGCCGTTGGAGACGTAGGGAGCGATCGCGATCTCGTCGACCGGGATCGGTTTCCCCCCGGCGCGTGGATCGGTCGGGTTGGCCGCGTAGGAGAGGATCGCGGCCACGTTCGACTGAAGGGCAATGGTGTTGAAGACGCTGATCACGTCGTTCGGCCGCCCAACCGCCGCGAAGGCCGCGCGGGCGATCGCCTGGATTTCCGACGCCCGCTGGACATAGGCCTGGGTGCCCGAAAGGCCGCCGCGCTGCACGCCTAGGTACTGGAAGAAGTTGTTTTGCTCGTAGGGAAACGCAAAATTCCAAGGCTCATTAGAAAGCTCGACGCGGCACGCCTTCCCCGGCGCGAGGTTGGCCGCGACCATCGTGAACAGCTGCGTGGCGCAGGCATCGGACACCGCGTGCGGGACGTTCAGGTGCAGGACCGCGCCGGGGACGGCGTTAGCCATGGCGACGGCATGCTCCGGAGGCGATCCGTTGATCGGCCGGCGGATCGTGGCCTTGCCATTATAGGCAAACGAGACGACCGGGCTCGGATTGGACAGAGCACAGGCGAATGTGGTCGGACTC
>JAFAWC010000195.1 GCA_019242135.1 Mycobacteriaceae bacterium
CTCGACAGCGGCAACACCGACGTGGCCTCGGGCGCAAGCAGGCTCGGCCTGCAGACATCGCCGCAGGCGGCGCCGCCGGTTGCGGCACCGCCGCCTGCGGTCAGCTCTGGTCCCGTGAAACCTGTGAGGGCAGTGGTGTTCTCACCCGACGGCTCACCGGACAATCCCGACTCGGCCGGCCTGGCGATTGACGGGGACCCCACCACAGCTTGGGCCACCGACGCCTACTTCGACGCCGTCCCGTTTCCGAAATTCAAGCAGGGTGTCGGTCTGCTACTGCAGCTGTCGAAGCCGACGGCCCTCAGCGCGGTCACCGTTGACCTGAACAGCACGGGCACCGTGGTGCAGATCCGTTCGTCAGCAAGCCCCATACCCGCCAAGCTGGACGACACCACAGAGCTCGGCGCACCCACACCCTTGCAGCCCGGCCATAACAGCATCGCGGTGACCAATTCCGCACCGGTGCCCAACGTGCTGATCTGGATCTCCACTCTCGGCACCACGGCCGGTAAGAGCCAGGCCCAGATCTCCGAGATCACACTGCAAGGATCATCGCCGCCAGGGTGACTCGCCGAGGCAGGCGGCCACCAGCAGTCCAATCGGCCGCGGGCACCGTCCCGATACGACCTGGCTGTGCCAACCACACGCACGTTTCAGTTTCCTCAGGTTTTTCTGTACCGACCGCTGGACACGACGAGCCAGCATCCACCCGATCAGCCCGAGTGCGCGGGCGCCCAGCGCCGTTCGCCGGGTTTGGTTTTTCCATGTCGAGGGCGTCGAGTCAGCACGGCGGCCGACGCGGTAGCCGATCGACATCGCTGCCACCAGCATGCACATCAGCGCAAGAGCCGTCATGGTCATGAGCGTGCTGCGTCGGCATCGCGGTGAGGTCACCGGCCAAACACAGCTCGGCCACCAAAACGAGGGCCGGCAATCACGCCGCAGCGGGTTGCGACACGGTCACGGATGGATTGCTTTAACGGATCAAGGACCACAACAGCCCCATAGGTCACTATCGTCACATGAGCCGACTGTTGACGTCAATGCGACGTCCAGCCCCTCGAAAGGTGTGACATGTCGCCGCGTCGTCGAATGGCATCGGTGTCGGTGGCGTCGGCGGCCGCTCTGGTTTTCAGCGTTGCGGTCGTCGCGCCACCCGCGACCGCCGATCCGTGCACCGGTGCTGCCGCGGATGCCCAACCCACGCCGGGTCAGGCCTTCCGGCTGCCGAGCCCGTCCACGCGGGCATTCGGACCGATCGGGCACCGGCCCGCCGGCGCGAACCCGACCGCACCGGCACCGAAACCCGGTCCGCTCAAGTCCATCCTCAACTCGCTCATGCCACGCTCTGCGCAGGTGCAAAAGCAGGCGGCGGTGGCCCCTGCACCCACTCCTCCCGTCAACCAGCAGGCCCCGGCCGCAGCCCCTGCGCAGCCGGTCCCGGCCGCAGCGCCCGCGCAGCCGGCGCCACCGCCTGCGCCGGTCGGGCCGTCCTCAACATCGCTCGTCGGCTGGGTCACCGGACCTGACAGCCCCAACGACACCATCCGCCATTTCGCCATCACCGGCACCGACCTCGGGATCATGTGGGACAACGGCGATCCCGCCGACGACCAGGTCCTCATGGCGTTCGGCGACACATCCGGCTATTGCGCCATCCCCGGTCACCAGTGGCGGTACAACACATTGCTGCGCAGCAGCGACCGCTCCTTGTCCAACACGATCAGCGTGGCAGACGGCGTCGTCAACAACAGATACTCCGGCTCACCGGTGTGGCGACAGGGCATTTCCAAACAGATCATCGACTCAATCAAGGCGGCGCCCGACGAGGACGGGATCATTCCGACCGCCGGCATCTCCGTCGGGAGAACCCAATACCTCGACTTCATGTCCATCAAGAGTTGGGACAACAACGGCGCGTGGACGACGAACTACGCGGCGATCGCGATGTCCCAGGACAACGGCCAGAACTGGGCGGTCTATCCCGGCACTGTGCGCACACCCGGCGGGGGCAACGAGAACTTCCAACAGGGGGCATTCATCCGGCCCGGCGACGGGTACGTCTACTCGTTCGGGACCCCGGCCGGACGCGGCGGTGCGGCGTTTCTGACACGGGTCCCCCAAGGCTTCGTGCCCGACCTCACCAAATACCAGTACTGGAACTCCGACCAAAACGCCTGGGTCCCGAACAATCCCGCGGCGGCTACGCCGGTGATCCCCGGCCCGATCGGCGAACTGTCGGCCCAATACAACACCTACCTCAAGCAATTCCTGGTGCTGTACTGCAACGGGATGAACGACGTCGTGGCGAGGACAGCGCCGGCCCCGCAAGGACCGTGGGGTCCCGAGCAGCTGCTCGTGCCATCGATGACGATGCCCGGCGGCATCTACGCGCCGTTCCTTCACCCCTGGTCGACGGGTAAAGAGCTGTACTTCAATCTGTCGTTGTGGTCGGCATACAACGTGATGTTGATGAAAACCGAGCTGCCGTAGGCCTATGGTGGGCGGCTAGGTTTCGCGCTCGTTCTCCGAAATGGCGGGCGGCGCATACCCTGCGGTGCACGGCGACGGTCCCGTGAATCCGTCGCCCTTAATGCGGTGCAGCGCGGCCAAGGCAACTTCGGCTCGAGCGGCCCGCACGACGCAGTCTGCCGTCCGGAACGCCGGGATGCCGCAGTGTTGGGGATCGATGGGCAGATTGGCCGCGCGGCGCAGCACCAGCAGCGCCAGTGCGGCACTCGTCCGGTGCGAAATAACGAGCAGGTTCGCGCAGGCCAGCCGTCCGCTAATCGTCATCACGGAGTGGCGTCGGCTCTCGCCGCTATACGAGTTGTACGAGTCCAACCTGGGCGGATCCACTGCGGATGACCAATTGAGGTTGATGTCGGTGATGTCGCCCAGGCGGCGGGCGACGACGCCAACCAGTGCGGGCAGCTCTCGGGCGATCTGTGCGGTGCGCGGCCACCACGCGCCATCGATGTTGTGGCCGATGTGCGCTGCCAGGGTGAACCGAACCGGGCTGCCCAAACTGCACTGGCTGATGGGAGCGCTCGTCATGTGGTTGCCCAGCGGTCGGGTCGTAACCAGCGGTTTGTGTGCCACCACGAGGTGTCTGCGCGACTCCGCAGTGCGTAATCCATAAGACAGCCTTCCGTACGGGAAACCACCCACGGCACTGGGACGGCGCAGGATCGCATTGCAGCGTGATCTTGTTCGCGACCGATATCATCGAGGCCCGTAGACAGCAAACGGCTCGCGGCAGACGCTACTCCACCTCCCCGGACATGTCGCGCCGAGGGGTCGCGGTGCATAAGCCGGCATGCACCGGGTAGCCCGCCGGCATGGCGAAATTCGGATACTTTCTCTCCAGCGAGCAGTTCGGCCCGAAGGAACTGATCGACCAAGCCAAACGCGCGGAGGCCGCGGGTTTTGACGCGTTGTGGATTTCCGATCACTTCCATCCCTGGAACGATGAGCAGGGCCAGAGCCCGTTCGTGTGGAACGTGATCGGCGCTCTATCAGAGGTGACGTCGCTGCAGGTCACCACCGCCGTCACCTGCCCCACCGTGCGGATACATCCGGCGATCATCGCCCACGCCTCGGCGACCGCGGCCGTGCAGCTCGACGGCCGATTCGTGCTGGGGGTGGGCAGCGGCGAGGCGCTCAACGAACATGTGCTCGGCGATCGCTGGCCCTCGGTCGGTGTGCGCCACCGACATGGATGGGTTCTTCGCGACCTGGGAACGCGAAGTGCTGCCGCAGCTGCGCGGCTGAGCCGCTAGCCGGCGAGCTGGTTGACGAGGCCCGCGAACAGCGTGGGCAGCCGTGCCGCGGCCGGCACGATCCGTGCGCGCACCGCCGGGTGAGCGCCGGCCTGCAGTACCGCCGCGGTCAGCGCGCGGTAGCGGCGAGACATACGGCGCCACTGGCGGTCGTATCCGGCGGGACGGTCCGCGACGACAGAGGAGACCAGGAGCTCGGCGGAACTGAACGCGATGCCCAGCCCTTCACCGGTCAGCGCATCGACGTAACCCGCTGCGTCACCGACCAACATCACTCGCCCGGCGACACGGCTGCGCACCTTCTGCCGCAGCGGCCCCGCGGCGCGGTCCGCGCCGTGCTCGTGATCCTGCACCCTGTCCTTGAGCGCTGGGAACGAATCGAGGTGCTCGGTGAAACCCGCGCGACACGAGGTGAGGATCGCAATGCCCACACAGTCTTCGGACACCGGGGTGACGTAGGCCTCGGCGTCATCAGACCAGTGCACTTCGACATAATCGCTCCACGGCGTGATCTGGAAGTGACGGCGAATTCCCCAGCGGCGGAGGCCATTTGACGGCAACGCCAGCCCGAGTGAAGAACGGATCGCAGAGTGCAGGCCGTCGGCCGCCGCCAGGTATCGGGCGCGAAACCCGCTGCAGTACACCGACGTTGAATCCTGGCTGACCTCACCGAGCTCGTCGTGCTCCACCCGCACCCCGACCGCAGCCACCGCGTCAGAAAGTGCGGAGTGCAACGCGGTCCGGCGCACACCGCGTCCGACACCGGATCGGAACCGTGCGGTCGCACGCCGCCGTTCGTCGAGATAGCTGATGCCGTAGAACGGCCTGCCCGGCGCCTGCACCCCCAGCCGGTTCAGCTGCGCCACCGAATGTGGCATCAACCCTTCACCGCACGCCTTATCGATCGGCCCGCAGCGCTTTTCGACCACCACGACGTCGAGCCCGGCCGCCGCGCCATACAGCGCGGTGGCGAGTCCGGCCGGGCCTCCGCCGGCGACGAGCAGATCAATCATCGCAACCTCGCGAGGGCGGCGTTTTCGACCTTGATCCGCGTCCTCAGCAGCGCAGCGTTAAGCACGGCGAACACCGTCGCGGTGATCCAGGCCGTGTGCACCAGCGGCAGCGCGACCCCCTCCACGACCACCGCGACGTAGTTCGGATGGGACAGGTACCGGTACGGGCCAGAAGCAACCCGCGGAGCGCCCAGGATGACGACGACGCGGGTGTTCCACTGCTGACCCAGCGTCGCGATGCACCACCAGCGCAGCCCCTGAGCGGCGAACACGGCCACGAGCATCGGCCAGCCCAGCGCCGCGACGAACGGCCGGTGCAGCGCGACCGGCTCGAGCAGGCACCCCACGAGCAGGCCGGTGTGCAGGGCGACCATCGCCGGGTAGTGGTGCGCGCCGAACTCGACGCCGCCGCGGGCGCGGCTCCACGCGAGGTTGCGCTTCGACACCACCAATTCGGCCGCGCGCTCGACTGCCACCGCGACGATGAGCAGCACGTAGAAGGCCATGGCAGTAACGGCAGATCAATGCCAGCGCAGCAGCACCAGCTCCGAACAGAAGCCCGGACCCATCGCGAGCATCAGCCCCGGGCTGCCGCGGGGCGGTCCCTTGGCCAGGGTGTCGCGCAGCACGCACAACACCGAGGCCGACGACAGGTTGCCCACCTCGCTCAGTGAACGCCAGCTCAGCTCGAGGGCATCCTCGGCCAAGTCCAGGGCCTTGGTGATCGACTCCATCACCTTCGGGCCGCCGGGATGGCTCACCCAGGTGCCGATGTCGTCGACAGCCAGGTCGTGGTCGGCCAGAAAAGCGCTCACATCGTCGGCGAGATAGCGCTCGATGAGGTCCGGCAGGTTCGGCGAGAGGATCAACTCGAATCCGGACGAGCCGACCTTCCAACCCATCGTGTCCAGGGAGTCGGGATACAGCCGGCTTCGGGACGCCAGCACATCCGGTCCGCGGGCACCGATCGCGGCGGCGCGATGCTCACCCACCGCGACGACCGCCGCGGCGCCGTCGGCGAACAGCCCACTGCCGACCAACAGGTCTATCGACGGCTCGGCGGGCCGCAAAACCAGGGAGCACAACTCCACCGACACGAGCACGGCGACCTCGTCGCGAGCGCCCCGTAGATAGTCGTGCATGCGCGCGATGCCGGCCGCCCCGGCCACACAGCCGAGCCCGAAGATCGGCACCCGGCGCACGTCGGGCCGAAGGCCCAGCCTGCCGGCGATGCGGGCGTCGAGCGACGGCGCCGCTACGCCGGTCACCGTGGTCGTGATGATCACGTCGACGTCGCGCGGTTCAAGCCCCGCATCGTCGAGTGCCCCCGACAGCGCCTCGCAACCGAGGTCGACGGCACGGTCGATGAACAGGTCGTTCGCCTCGCCGAAGTCGGTCAGCGATGGATAGTGCTGCGCCGGCAGGACAAAGTGGCGAGTGTCCACCTTGGCGCTGGCATGCAGTTTCCGCAGGATCGGTTCGAAGCCCCGGAAGGCAGGGTGGTCGACGAACGCGTCGGTGATTTCGCTTTGCGTGTAGCGGTGCGGCGGCAGCGCACCGTGTACGCCGGCAATGACACTCACTGGACCCACCTCTACGACACGGACAGCGAAGTCGGCCGGTTCAATGGTCCGACTTCTCTGTGAATTTGCTGACCCGCGGCCGACTTTCGGCCGTGTCGACGGGCCGGTCCGGTGGCGCGGCGGCGTGGCCGTCGGTGAATCCGAGCCGCTCGTGCAGCCAGACCAACCACGGCGGGGCCCACCAGTTCCATTGACCCATCACATGCATGAACGCGGGCACGAGAATCATCCGAACCAGCGTGGCGTCGGCAAGCACGGCCAGCGTCAGGCCGAGCCCGAACATCCGCATAAACGACACATGCGCGGCGATCAGCGCCGCGAACGAGATGGACATCACCAGCGCGGCGGCGGTGATCACGCGGCCGGTGCGCGCGATGCCGAGGGCGACGCTCTCGTCGTTGTCGACGCGGGTGCGGACCCAGCCTGACGTCGCGGGCTCGACCGTTCCGGAAGCCAGCCAGAATTCGCGGATCCGGGAAACCAGGAACACCTCGTAGTCCATCGACAATCCGAATGCGATGCAGAACAGCAGCACCGGCACGTTGGCGACCAGGGTGCCGCTGGGCGTCGTTCCGAACGCGCCGAGATGGCCGTCCTGAAAGATCCACACCATTGCGCCGAAGGCGGCGGAGAGCGAAAGAATGTTGAGCGCCAACGCTTTCAGTGGCATCACCACACTGCCGGTCAGCAGGAAGAGCAGGACGAACATGATCGCCGCGATGAGTCCAAGCACCAGCGGCAGCCGCGACGTGATGGCGCGAACGCTGTCGCGATTGGTCTGGGCGGTGCCGGTGATGTCAACCTGACGGGCGCCGGGCGTGGGCACGGCGTGCAGCCGGTCGAGCTGGGTTTCGGAGCGGTCGGAGAACAGGGGTGTCGCACTGTTGACGGTGAGGAATGCGCTGCCCCGGTCCTGCCCGGCGGGCGCTGAGGAGGGTCCGACGGGCGCGCCTGCGACGAAAGTGCCCGTGGGGGCGGATACCGCCGTCACGTCGGGCACACGGGAAAGGTCGGCCGCGTAACGCTCGATGTCGCTGCCGGTGAGGCCGGTGGCCTCGGGGATGACGAATGTGACCGCGGTCTCGGAATTATTGACAAAGTTGCGGCGCAGTTGGTCGCCGACCTGGTGTGCGGAGGCTGACCGGGGCAGTACCCGGTCGTCGGGGAAACCCCACTTGACGCCCAGGAATGGCACACCGAGCAGAATCAGCAGCGCGACGCCGGCCACCCCGATCGGAATCGCATGCCGGATAACACGTTTGGTCCACCGATACCAGAACTGGCGGTGCACGGGTTTGGGAACGGGCTCAGGCCGTCCCAACATGCGGCGAGCGAGGCGGCGGACGTCGAGCGAATCCAGTCGCGGGCCCAGCAGGACGAGCGCGGCCGGCGTAATCACGATGGCCGCAACGGCGGCGAACGCGACCGTGGCCACGCCTGCGTAGGCAAAGGACTTCAAAAAGTGCATCGGGAACAGCACCAGCACCGCGGCCGAGAGCGCGACGGTCGTTGCGGAAAACAACACCGTGCGGCCCGCCGAAACCATGGTTGTGACGAGTGCTTGCTCGCGGGTGGCGCCGTCGGCCAACTCGTCGCGAAATCGGCTGATCATCAGCAGCGTGTAGTCGATGGCAAGCGCAAGACCCATGGCGGTGGTGAGGTTGAGCGCAAAGATCGACACATCGGTGGCGAAAGAGATCCCGCGCAGGACGGCCAGCGCGCACAGAATCGCCATCCCGCCGACGGCCACCGGCAGCGCCGCGGCCAGCAGGCCACCGAACACCCAGACCAAAATCAGGAAGCTGAGCGGAATGGCGAGCGATTCCATCAGCACAAGGTCGTGCTGCGACTGGTCGGTGATCTGGACGTTCACCATGGCGACTCCGCCGGTCTGCACGGTGACGCCGTTACGGTCGTGCGTCAGCTGAGCCGACAGGTCCCTGGCGTATCGCTGCTGGCTGCTCTCGTCGCCGGTGATGCCTGCGGCGATCAACCCGGCGCTGCGGTCCTTGCTGACAAGCTCGGCGGCGGCCTGCGGCGGCACCGTCCAGGGTGAGGCGACGGTGGCCACGTGGGGTGAGCGGCGAAGCTGATCGACGATCTCGGTGCCCGCGCTACGGGCGGCGGCGGTGTCCACGCCCCGGGGGGTGTAGACGACCACCAGCAGCTGCACGTCGCCCCGATGGAACTTCTCCGTCAGGAGCTCAGACGCCCTCGCCGACTCGGATGTCGGGTCCTGGAATCCGCTGGCGGACAGGCTCTTGGCAACCGGCAACCCGAAAACGGCTAACCCCAGCGCCAACAGGGCGGCGACCACAATGATGCGACGTGGTGCGACGATGGCCAGCCGGGCGATCCTTGGTAGCACGTCGCATCCTTCCGCTCAGAGCCCCGGTGCCATGCGCCGCGGCTACTCAGCGATAACTGAGGAGTCTATAGCTCTCCTCTAGGCCTCTCACGTAGACGACGGGTCAAACGTTCACCGCTAACTAGTTCGAGTTGGGCGCTTGGGCGCCGACGGGTGGAGTAGCGTGCGTCCGACAACCAATGTCGGGACAGTGGGGAGGCGTCGACGTGACCACCTCGACGCCGGCGAGCGCCTCGCCGGTACCTGAGTCGGTCGGGTTCGCGCTGAAGAGGCTGTTCCTGGGCAAACCGATGATCACCGAGCAGCTCAAAACCGAGCGGCTGTCCAATCCGGTGGCCTTAGGGGTGCTCTCGCCGGACGCGATCTCCTCCAGCGCCTACGGCACCGAAGAGATCCTGATCGAACTGCTGCCGTTCGCCGGGCTGGCCGCGTTCACACTGCTGCTGCCGATCACCGGGGTCATTCTGCTGATCCTGATCCTGGTGGCCGCGTCGTACCGGGAAGTGGTGATGGCCTACACCCGCGCCGGTGGGTCGTACATCGTGGCGCGGGAAAACTTTGGCCCGCGGGTGGCCCAGGTCGCCGCGGCAGCGCTGCTCATCGACTACGTGGTGACGGTCGCTGTGCAGACCGCCGCCGGCACGGTCGCTGTCGTCTCGGCCATCCCCGTGCTCGGCCCCTACAGCCTGGAGATCACGGTCGGCATCGTCGTTCTCATGTGCTACCTGAACCTGCGCGGGTTGCGCGAGGCCGGGCGCTCGTTTGCGGTGCCGACCTATTTCTTCATCATCATGATGGCGTTGATGATCGTCACCGGCGTGGTGCGTGAAATCTTGGGCGGATTACCGGATTACGATCCGATGCGGATGGCCGGCGTGGTGGACATCCATCAGGGCGGCGGCCTGGTGATGGGCGCCTCGATCCTGGTGCTGCTGCGCGCGTTCGCCAACGGCGGCTCCTCGCTGACCGGTGTGGAAGCGATCTCGAACACGGTGAGCTTTTTCCGTAAACCCCAGGGCCCCAACGCCCGCAAGGTTCTGACCGCGATGGCCTGCATCTTGGGATTCCTGGTGGCGGGGGTGTCCTACTTGGCTTATGCCACGAAAGCCACCCCGTACGCCGCCGGATATCCGTCGGTGCTCTCGGAGGTGGGTCGCGCCGTGTTCGGTCCCGGGCTGGCCGGCCACGTCTTCTATGAGCTCCTGCAGATAGCCACGGCCGCCATCCTTTTCACCGGTGCCAACACCAGCTTCAACGGTTTCCCGGCGCTGGCCAGTTTCGTCGCCGAGGACCGGTTTCTGCCGCGCCAGCTGACGAAGCGGGGTCACCGGCTGGTGTTCTCCAACGGCATCATCGTGCTCACCGTGCTCTCGGTCGCGCTCCTGGTTGCCACCGGCGGCGGTGTCAACGCGCTGGTGCCGTTCTACGCGATCGGTGTGTTCACCGGGTTCGCGATGGCCGGCTACGGCATGACCAAGCATCACCTGGTGCAGCGGGAGCCAGGTTGGCGCCGAAAGCTGGTGATCAACTTATCCGCCGGGGTGACCTCGACCATCGTGGTTGCAATATTCGCGGTGGCCAAGTTCACCGAGGGAGCCTGGCTCGTGGTGATCGTATTTCCGCTGTTGGTTGGGCTGTTAACGCGGCTGAACCGGGAGTACCGCGCCGAGGCGGCGATCCTCGAGCAGTTCCGCACCGACCGCCCCGACATGGTGCGCTACGCCCGCCACCTGGTGTTTGTGTTGGTCAACTCCGTCGACCTGGCCGTGCTGGAGGCGCTGCGCTACGGACGGGGACTGCGCGCTGACGAGTTGACCGCCATTCATTTCGTGATCGACTCCGCGCACGCCGAAGCTCTGCGGAAGCGTTGGGAATACTACGATTTGGAGACCCCGCTGCGGCTCATCGACTGCCCGGACC
>JAFAWC010000317.1 GCA_019242135.1 Mycobacteriaceae bacterium
CGACGATCGCGGTCTTGCCGACGCCGGGCTCGCCGATCAGCACGGGGTTGTTCTTGGTACGGCGGGACAGCACCTGCACCACACGCCGGATCTCGTTGTCGCGGCCGATGACCGGGTCGAGCTTGCCGTCGCGGGCGCGCTCGGTGAGGTCGGTGGAGTACTTTTCCAGCGCCTGGTAGGTGCTCTCCGGGTCCGGGCTGGTCACCCGCGCACTGCCGCGCACCTTGACGAACGCGTCGCGCAGCGCCTGCGGGGAGGCACCGTGGCCGGTCAGCATCTTCGCCACGTCACTGTCACCCGTCGCGAGGCCCACCATCAGGTGCTCAGTGGAGACGTACTCGTCGTCCATCTCGGTGGCCAACTGCTGCGCGGCGCTGATTGCGGCCAGCGACTCGCGCGACAGCTGCGGCTGCGCGCTCGCACCGGTGGCGCTGGGCAGCTGGTCAAGCAGCCGTTGTGTCTCCGCACGAACGGTCGCCGGGTCCACGCCCACCGCCTCCAGCAGCGGCGCGGCGATCCCGTCGTGCTGGGTCAGCAGCGCCATCAGCAAATGAGCGGGCCGGATCTCCGGGTTGCCCGCGGCGCTCGCGGCCTGCAGGGCCGCCGTCAGGGCCGCTTGAGTCTTGGTGGTCGGGTTGAACGAGTCCACGACACCTCCGTTCGTTCAGAAAGGCCCAGAAAGGCCCCGGGAAAATGCTTGTCGCCATGTCCAACGTCGTCAAGGTTGAGTCTGTTCCGCTCAACTCTAGCCGACTTTCCAGACCTCCCGCCCGCGACGCTGCAACAGCGACGCGACACGCCGGCGAAGCATCGTCAGATTCCCATTCTTCGTCGCGCAGGCTTGGGGCTTGTGGGCGTCGGTCAGGTGTCTAGAGTCAGGCCGCAGATCCGCACCGACTTGGAGAACCGATGACCCACACCGTGACCGGCAGGACATGCGGCCAGCAGCGCGAAAGCCGATAACCCGACCATGGACACCGACAACGCCGCGACGGTCGTCATCGGCCTCAAGGTTCGGCAAGGTGTTGAGAAAGACTTCCTCCGATGGCAAAACGACCTGAACAACATCGCCTCACGATATCCGGGGTTCATCGGCGCTGAGATCACCGCACCGACTGCGGTGCAGCCGGATTGGGTCGTCGTCTACCGGTTCGATTCGCTCGCCAACCTCGGGGCGTGGATCAACAGCGCGGCTCGCCAGGACCGGCTCGCCACCGGCGAACAGTACTTCGACGGGCCGGCCACCCAGCAGGTCCTCGGTGGTGTGGCCAAACCGGTCGATCAGCTGGTGACCGTTGTCGTGACCCACCGCGTGGATCCCGAACACGTCGAGGAGTTTCTGGCCTGGCAGGATCGACTTCAACTGGCGGAGAGCAGATTCGAAGGCTACCGGGGAAGTGAGCTCTTTCGCCCGATCGAAGGCATGCAGGACAGCTGGACCGCGATGTACCGCTACAACACCGCCGCAGACCTCGACAGCTGGCTGACCTCGCGCGAACGCAAGCAGCTGCTCAAGGAGGGCAAGCAGTTTCGTGACTTCGATTTGCGCACGGTCGACAGCTCGTTCGGCAGCTGGTTCGCCTTCGACGACGACGGCGCCGAAACGAAACCGCCGTCGGATCTCAAGACGTCGATCGCGGTGTGGGTGGGCCTGTACCCCACCGTCGTTCTGCTGACGCTGGCGCAGTTCCCGCTGAGATTGCCGCTGTGGCTGGGCATGCTGGTGGGAAACCTGTTGTCGAGCATGGTCATGACGTTTTTGACCATGCCCTACTACGTCAACCCGCTGCTGAAGAACTGGCTGCAGCTGCCGGCCGGCGCGCGCCCCACGCGGGCGAATCTGCGCGGCATTGCGATCATCGTTGCCCTCATGGTGTGCTGGGCCGTCTTCTTCTGGTTGCTGACCACCCGGATCTGGTCGCCGACACGGTCCTAGCGTCCCCCCAGAGGCGCCACCGGCGGGCTGCCGGGCAACGGCGGCAGCGTCGCCACCAGGTTCGGCGCCACGGTCCTGGCCGTGGGATCCGCCCGGCCCAACGTGTACTTGCGGACCTCCGCGCCGGCGGGCCCGCTTCCGCTGACGATCAAGTCGGCTCCGGTCGTCGTGCTGGTGTCGGCGACACGGACACCGGTGCCCGCGGGCACGCCGGAAAACGGTGCGAAGGACGCGATCTGGTTGAACTCGAGGGAACCCATCTCGTGGTTGGGATCGTGTAGGTACATCGCGGGTTGACCGTCCAGGCGCGACCCCGTCGACCACACCCGCACCGTGCCGTCGCCGCCGAGCTGTCCGGTGACGATGCTCTGCGCGCCGCCTTCGGCGCCGGCCACCCACCCGGCCGTCAGGGAGACCCCGCCGGTGTATGACGGATCGAACGCCATGAAATCCGCCGTCGTCGCGGGGTCGGTGATCGGCGAATCCTTGGCGCCCTTAGCCTTCGCCCGTTCGGTGGGTGTGTAAAGATCCCAGCGGAACGCCTTGACCCGGGCCGGTTCACCCGGCCCGGGCGCGGTCACGATGCTGGGGCGCCCCGACATCGCGTCCACCAGACCGGTCGCCAGCGTGACTCCCGACCGGGACCCCGGGTAGGGCGCAAACGTGGAAAACACGTCCGGGGCCGAACCGGGATTGCCGGGCAGATGTGACGAAAACACCTTGACCTGTGAGTCGGCGCCGGGCCCGGCGCCGACAATGATGTTGTCGGCCAGCCCATTCCCGTCGATGTCGGCGCCGGCGACGCTGACGCCGCCACGGAAATCGGTGGTGAACGGCGAGAAGCGCGCGATCTCGTTGCTGAACGGGCCCAGCCCGCCCTCCGCGCCGCTGTAGACCACCACCTGCGGCGGCACACCGGGCCCGGTGCCGACGATGAGGTCGAGGATCCCGTCGCCGTTCACGTCGGCCATCGCGACCGACGGGGTGCCCTCGGAGGCGGGGAACGGAACCACCGCCGCAATCACCTTGTCGCCGTTGCCGTCGTGGACCTCGACCGTCGCCGGCGTACCGTGGGACCCGGGCACGACCACCGCGTAACTGGACACCTGCGGGATCACGTTGATCAGTGCCATCATTCCGTTGTCTTCATGGTTGAGTCGATGACAGTGCATGACGAAAGTGCCGTTGTATTCGGCGAACTGGGTCCGGATCTTCACCGTGGACGGTGTGATCGGGTTTTCGTTGGCGTCGGTGACCGGCGCCGGTACGTTGACAGTGTCCTGGCCCCACGGCTGCACCCCCGTCGTGGTGCCGGCCACGGGATCCACGACCTCGGTCACCTGGAAGTTGTTGACGTGCACATGAAATGGGTGTCCGTCGTTATTGAAGTTGGTGAACTTCCACTCTTCGACGGAGTCCAGGCGAGGTTGAATCAGCGGGATGTTCGGGAAGGTGTTGTCGTCGATCTCGTAGGTGAACGCCTTGGGGTCGCCCTTGCTCGCTTTTTCGTTGTCGAAGCCGCCGGTGAGCTTGAGGTCCCGGGTCATGTCGGGCGTCATCACCGACGTGTCGACAAACGACGTGTAGGTGTCGAGGTCTTGCCCGACGTTGAAGGCCGTCGTCTGGCCGTCGCCGGCGTCGGGCGTGACGTGAAGCATCGTCTGGGTCGGGAAAATGAAGAACCCGTCGGCGTAGCTGATGAAAGCGGGGTCGACGCTCACCGTTCCCAGCACCGCGGGCGAGTTCTTGCTGCCGTTGTTGGTGTAGAGGATGCCGGGATCGGTGACCGGCTTGGCGCCGGCCTGCGGCGGCATCTCCAAGACGAGGTCACCGGTCTTGGGCATCGTCACGGCGATGGCATAGCGTGCGCCCGTCGGAATGACCAGCCGCGTGCCGTCACCGTCGACCGGGCGTTGCACCTGGGTGTAGGGCACACCGTCTTGCCCGACGATCGACAGTTGCGGGTGCTTGCCCGTGGCGGTCTCGGTCAATTGCACCGGAATATAGGCGAAGTCGGTCATATTGGCCAGCACCCAGATCTCGGTTTGACCGGGCTTGACCTTCAGCTGCGGCTGGAACTGCCCGTTGACGGTGAATTGCACATCACGCTGGTTCTCCGGCAGCTTCGGGTCGGCCGGAACCGTGACCGAATCACTGGTGAAGCTCTGCAGATTCGTGGGGATGAATTCGTTCTGGCCCCGATGGTTGGCCGGTGACAGCGGGCCGCTAGACCAGTTGGTGACGAACTGCGCACCCTTGCTGATGTCGGACATGTTTACCGGGGCCAGGCTCGGCCGGTAGGTGCCGTCGGCAAGCTGGGTCCCCTCCGGCGGTTTGAGCGTGCTGACAAACTGCGGCCACGTCGGATTGTTCAACTGGTGCCCGTTGCCCTTGCGGTCGAGCACGAAGTTGTACTGCAGCGCCATGTCGCGTACCGGGATATTGTTCGTGGTGACTACCGGCAGGTTGCCGTCGGGCCGACCGACCTCCAACATCCCCGCGAGTCCGAAGTAGGTCTGCTGCGCGGTCAGCGTGTGGCGGTGTCCGTGGTACCAGTACATGCCACTGGGCATGTCCTTGGGGATCGCGTAGTCGTAGGTGTTGCCCATCCCGGCGGGAATGGACAGCAAAACGTTGTCTTGGTTGCCGCTGGGGCTCACGTGCACGCCGTGGATATGCAGGTTCAGCGGCGCCGAATCCAGCGGCGACGGGTAGAGCGGCACCTCACCGCCGGCCGGGGTCCAGGCCGGGTTGTAGAAGTCCTGAATGGTCAGACCCTGCAAATCATTGTCGAAGTGAACGATCAGGCGCTCGCCGGGATTGACCCGTAGCGTCGGCGCCGGGTAGTTGTTGTCCCCGCTCGTCGAACCGTCCGAACTGGTGCCCTTGATGAGCTGATAGCTGAACACCAGAAAGTTGCTCACCGGCTGCGACACGGTGTCGAGGTTCACCGTGCCCTGGTGCGCCGAAAGCCGAACCTCCAGGACGCCATCCTGGCTGGACAGTTTGACCGGCTCCCGGTAAGGGACGGGGTGGCCGTTGGGTCCGGCGTTGCCGCCCGGCGCGGGCACCACAGGTTTCTGCTCGTGATGCGACGAACACGACACGGCCATCATCGTCAACGACGCGGTCAGCAGCAGCGCGATGACGCGTGTCGTTCGTTTAACCCGCACGGCTTCCTCGTTTTCGCTCAACGGCCACCGACGCGCTGGACATTACCGGCTCGGCCACGGCCGCACCGCGACATTGACATAGGCGACTTCGGCATGACCGACCGACGAAACCGTCAGCCTCGCGCAGGGTTTCACATCGCCGTTTCCTGCGCGGACAACGCCGTCCACGTTCCGTCCTTGATGAGGAAGACGTCTGTGAACCGCTCGCGGGCCAGCACCGTCCCGGCCTGGGTGAGGGTGTTCACCCCGTGCACCACCGCGGTGGGGCCGGCGATGTCGACGATCTGGTCCGCCGGGTTCATGACGAACGGCTGCGCAACGACCCCGTCGAGCTCCTGCGCACGATCGAAGAGCGCGCCGTGGCTATCAATGTGCTTGAAATTCGCTCCCAGGATCGAGTCGATCGTGCTGCGATCACCGGCCGTGATCGCCGTCAGCCAGCGCCCCTCCTGGGCCAGGACGTCGGCGCATGTTCCGGTGTCAGTCGCCAACGGCGCAGCACTCCATGCGTTCACGCATGTATCGGCGTGGGCTGGCGCGAAGGATCCGACGGTCCCCAGGGCGGCCAGAGAAGCGGTGACGGCGAGGATCGCGAGAAGACGCATGGTCCCTGTCTACCCGCGGCGGTGAACTGGGCGAGCCAACACGCCGGTGTGACCGTCGGCAGTTTCCGAGTCGCGGTCGAGCATCGCGGTGCCAAGATGAGCCATGTTCAATCGACAGGCACCACGTGGGGCGCCGTGCTCACCGAACTGATCCCGCTGGCGCTGGTGATCGCGTTGTCACCGCTGTCGATCATTCCCGCCGTCCTGGTCCTGCACGCGCCGCATCCCCGGCCGGCAGCATTGATGTATCTGCTCGGCTGGGTGGTGGGGCTGGCGGGTCTGACCGCCATCTTCGTCGAGGTGTCGGGGTTGATCGGCACTCTCGACAAACCCCCGACGTGGGCGTCGTGGCTGCGTATAGCGGTCGGTGCCGCACTGGTCGTGTTCGGTGTCTTCCGGTGGTTCACCCGCCACCGGTCGGCGCACATGCCGGCGTGGATGCGACAGCTGAGCAACGTCACGCCCGCCAAAGCCGGTGCGCTGGGTGTGGCGCTGGCGGTGGGCAACCCTAAGGTGTTATTTATCTGCGTCGCAGCCGGTTTGGCGATCGGCACAGAGGGCATCGGGTGGGCACGGGCTTGGCTGGCCGTGCTCTACTTCGTAGCGATCGCGGCGTCGTCGGTCGCGTTGCCCGTACTGGCGTACGTGGCGTCCGGCGACCGCCTCGATGGCCAGCTGTCCAGGCTCAAGGACTGGATGGAGCGCCATAATGCCGCGCTGATGGCCGCGATCCTGGTGGTGATCGGGCTGCTGGTGCTCTACAAGGGAATTCACGCGCTCTGACGCGTCATCCCGAGCCGGCCGCCAATACTGCGCAACCGGCAACGAAAGCTCCTATATTTTCCCTCCTACAATCGTCGGACGTGGGATTAGAAGACCGTGACTCGCTGCGCGTACTGCGTGCTGCGATCGATCCCGACTCCTCTGAGAACGACGTGATCCACCAGTTCTACACGCGCTGGTTCGAGATCGATCCGGCCATCCGCGACCTGTTTCCCCCCGACATGG
>JAFAWC010000319.1 GCA_019242135.1 Mycobacteriaceae bacterium
CAATCGATCAAGGGAGTGCAACCCGGCTCGCAGACCGAGACGTTCGCCGCGCTGCGGCTCGAGATCGATAACTGGCGCTGGTCTGGGGTCCCATTTTTCTTGCGGGCCGGCAAGTCTCTGCCCGTGCGCGCCACCGAGATTCGCACGATCTTCAAGCGCCCACCCAAGCTGGCGATTACCTCACAGACCCACGATCCCGACGAACTCGTGCTGCGCATCGATCCTGACCCGGGTGCCGATCTGGTGATTCAGGCCAAGGAATGCGGCGCTAATCGCACCCGCACGGTGGACCTGTCGCTGATCTTCGCCGAGGAACTCGGCGAGGCGCCCGAACCCTACGAGCGGCTGCTCAGCGACGCGATGCGAGGCGACTCGACCCAGTTCACCCGAGAGGACGGCGTCGAGGAGACCTGGCGCATCGTGCAGCCGCTGCTTGACACACCGCCTCCGGTGCAGCCCTACCAGCCCGGATCGTGGGGTCCGCACGACGCGAACAAGCTCCTCACCGGACATCCTGGCTGGCGCGAGCCCTGGCTGCACTCCGGCGGGAACTGCTAATCCACTGGTGCAGAAGGTATTTCGATAAAGACCGAGATGAAACGGTGCCGAGGGTAGGCTTCGAGCCTGGCCCTGATGGTCCTGAGTCGGTTCCCGCAGTTCGGCGGCATCGATGACCCCCGCGTGCAATCAGCGAGTGTGGCAGGGAGGCTGACGTGGTGTGTTGGACGGGAACGTCTTTCACGGCCACAGAATAGGCGTCGCCGCAGCCGGGCCACGAGGGTTTTAGTCCGTTCGGTGAGCCGCAAGCTCGGCCTTTATCGGCTCCCAGAAGCCGTCGGTCATCGCGTAGGGCGCGTAGAAGCCGGTGCGGGTGAAGACGTCGCCGTACTTGGCCAGCAGGCGCTCGGCCACCTGACCAGGCGGGGCGACGATGGCGATCTCGTGCAGCATGTCGTCGGTGATCAGCCGGCCCATTTCGTCCCACTCGCCGCGCTTGGACATCTGGTTGAGCTGCTCGGATAGCTCGCCCCAGCCGTGCAGGTCGAGCACCGGCCGGTAGGCGGGCGTCGAGGCGTAGAACGCGATCTGTTTGCGGGTCGCGGCGTCGGCCGTCCGGATCTGCTCCGCGCCGGTCCCGGTGACGATGAACGGCAAACCGCACACCTGAAAGCCACCGAGATCGTGTTTGCCTGCGGCTGCGCGCCCTTCGCGCAACGCCGGCAGCGTCACCTCCCGCAGATACCGCTCGGTGGTGAAGCCGTGCAGGAAGAAGCCGTCGGCCACCTCACCGGCCACCCGGGTCATCTGCGGCCCGACGCCGGCCAGGATTACCGGCGGATTGCCGAACGGATTCGGCCCCGGGTCGAAGAAGGGTGTCATCAGGGTGTGCCGGTAGAACTCACCGACGAAGTGCAGCTCTTCACCGGTGGCCCAGCTGTGCCAGATCGCCCGCATGGCGAGGATGAACTCCCGCATGCGCTCGGCCGGAGCTGACCACGGCATCGAAAACCTTTTGGTGATATGGGCTTTCACCTGTGATCCGACACCGAGCAGGAAGCGGCCGCGACTGTACATCGCTAAGTCGTTGGCCACCATGGCCATCGACATCGGATTGCGGGCGAAGGTCACCGCGATCGCGGTCCCCAGCTCGATCCTCTCGGTCTTGCTCGCCGCGACCGCGAGCAGCGGGAAAGGATCGTGGCCGATCTCAGGAAGCCATGCGCAGTCGTAGCCGCGCGCCTCGGCTGACGCGGCCAAGTCCTCGTCGCCGGGCTGTCCCGAGAGTGTGAAGTCGACTTTCATGGCCCCTCCGCTCGTCGCGGTTCAACCATAGGCGGCGCGGGTAATCGGACGGCACGTGAACACCCGCCAACGCACTAGCCATGACCACCCCGACCCACGACCGATGAGAGTGAGATGACTGAATCCGTGCAGCCCAACCGGGACCAGGAGTTGGAGCAGATCGTCGACGAGATCGACGAGAACGTGATGGGCGAGCGCGAGGCGCAGGGGGTGCCCGGCAAGCCCAGCGAGCGCGACCAGCAGCCGAAGCAGGGCTCGTCCGACGAGCCGACCGCATAACAGCTCGTGCGAGGGCGATGACAGAAAGGATGCACAAGATGACGATCCCGAAGCCGCGGACGCAGCGGGCCTGGCTGGCGCTGGGTGTCGCGGCCACCGCACCCGCCGTCTTGTTCGTCGGCGCCGGCACCGCCCGGGCAGACACCGCCAGCGTCCAGTTCCAACCGGTGACCGATAGCAACAACACTCCAGGTCTGCAAGTCACCGTGAATGACACCAGCGGTAACGGCAATCCCGGTACATTCGGCGCGTGCGTCTTCAACGCCAACCCGGTGATGGGCACGATGAACTTCATCCAGGGCTTCAACCAAGGTTTCACCGCTCCGCTGGCGCCGCTCAACCAGGGATTCCAGCTGGACCAGGGGGGTCAGCAGCAGCTGAACTTCACGCCCCAGGTTCCGATGGGCACGATCTGGAACGTCAACATCACCTGCACCGACCCCGTCCAGAACCAGACCGGAACCATTTACAACGAACCGATGCCCTTCTAGGCGAGCGGGTTAGAGCGTGGTGCCGTCAGGTCGTAGTAGGTGACCCCGTCGACAGTGCTGGCGGTGAAGTGCTGCTGGACCCAGGCCGCGATCTGATCGCCCGGTGTCTCCGGCCGTGTCCGTTGATGCGCGGCGTTTGCACTGGGCGGCATTCCGGGTCCGCGGCTCTCGATGTAGTAGTGGATCTGGCCGTCGGCGACGTCTTGCTGGAAGCTCGTCAACGTCGGTGACGGATCGCCGCCCATGAAGCCGCCGATCGGCATCACGGCGTCTCCCGTGGCGAGCTGGTACCCCCCGGCCTGGTTGGCGCCATTGGTCGCCGCCACCCAGGTGAAATGATTCGCGTTCTGCGAGAGCAGCTGCACGAGTTGAGCGCTCGGCGGCTGCCCCATCCCTGGCCCCGGACCGCCGCGCCGGGCGGCGCGAGCGGCGTCGGCCGGCGGCATGCCGGGCGGGCGGCTGCCTGCGACTGTGGGGCCGGCGAGAACGATGCCGCCGTTGTGCGGGGTGCTCACGGTCTGCAGTGAGTAGGCGATTGGTCCCGCCACGGCCGCCGCCGCCGCGAGCGCGGCGCCCCACGTTTCGAACCCACTCCGCGGCAGCCGTCCTCGTCCGTAGGCCATCGCTAGCCCGACTGCGGCAGTGATGCCGCCGGTCAGCACGATCCATCGCAGCGGCGCAACGAACGTGGGCGTTCGGCCCAGCAGGACCCATGACCACGCTGCGGTCAGCGCCACGGTGCCCGCCAGCGTCAGCCTGGCGACGGGGTGCTGACGCCGCGCCCACAGCTGCGTGGCCCCGATCCCGACCAATGCGGCGATCGCGGGCGACAGCGCCACGGTGTAGTAGTCGTGGAATATCCCGGACATGAAGCTGAAGACGGCAGCGGTGCCGATCAGCCATCCACCCCACACCAGGTACTGCGCCCGGCGCTGATCGGTGCGGGATGCTCGGCCGCACAGCACGATTCCGGCCAGCAGGAAGATGAGCGCCGCTGGCAGTAACCAGGAGATCTGCCCACCGGTGACGGTGCTGAACATGCGTGTCAGCCCAGCTTCCGAGCCACCGAACGGGCCGTGGCCCGGACCACCGGGAAAACCGGGGCCGCCGGGTCCCGGTGGCGGGGCGCCCGGTGAGCCGCCGTGGTGCCCGCCGAGCAGGCGCGACATCCCGTTGTAGGCGAATGTCAGGTTCAAGAAGCTGTTGTCGGTCGAGCCGCCGATGTAGGGCCGGTCCGCCGCCGGGATTAGCGAAACGAGCGCGACCCACCAGCCGGCGGCTCCGATCAAGGCGATCAGACCGGCGCCCAGCTGACCGATTCTGCGCCACGGCCCGACCGGACCGGCGATGAGATAGGTCAGCGCGAGACCCGGCACCACCAGCATCACCTGCAGTTGCTTGGTGAGAAACCCGACTCCGATGAGCGCGCCGCACAGCACGAGCCAGCGCGTCCGGCCGTCGTCGACGGCGCGCATGAGCGCCCAGACGGCGGCGACCATGAGGAATGCCAGCAGCGCGTCGGGGTTGTCGTAGCGGAACATCAGCGCCGCCACCGGCGTGATCGCCAGTACTCCGCCGGCGATCAGGCCGGCAGCCGGGCCGAAGTGCCGCTTGACGATCACGTACAGCAGCGCCACGGTCGCCACGCCGATCAGGACCTCGGGCAGCAGCAGCGACCATGTGTTGACGCCGAAGATGCGGGCACTGATCTCCATCGGCCACAGTGACGCCGGTGGCTTGTCGACGGTGATCGAGTTGCCGGCGTCGGATGAGCCGAACAGCAACGCTTTCCAGCTCTTGCTGCCGGCCTGGACGGCGGCGGCGTAGAACGTGTTGGCCCATCCCATCCGCCCCAGTCCCATCGACCACAACAGGGCGGCGGCGGCGAGCAGGGCTCCGAGCGCGGGCCGCGCCCAGCGGGGATCGCCTGTCGTGGCGCCCTCACCGGGCGCAGGACTGGTGAGCGGGGCGTCGATGTCGGTCACTGCGGGGGCAGTCACGTGCGCTCCTCGATTCGTCGGTGGCCGGCGGCGGCAGTCAGCGGCTTCGCTTCGGATGAAACACCCAGCCGCGCAGCAGGACGAACCGCACCGCGGTCGCAGTCAGATTGGCCATGACCAGCACCACCAGTTCAACGGACTGGGACGGGCTGCCGAAGGCGTGCAGGGCGGCCAGCGCGCCGCTGGTGATGGCCAGCGCAATGCCGAACACCACCAGGCCCTCGACGTGGTGGCGGCCGGCGCGGCGGGCACCCTGGACGCCGAAGGTGAACCGGCGGTTGGCCGCAGTGTTGGCCACTGCGGTGACCAGCAGCGCGATCAGGTTGGCCACCTGCGAACCCGTCACTGAGTGCAACATACTGAACAGCACGAGGTAGGCGACGGTGCTGGCGGCGCCGATCGCGCCGAAGCGCACAACTTGACGCAGCAACGACTTGGGGGCACCGGCGCGTGCCGAGCCGAGTTGGGCGGCGATCTCGGCGACCGGGATGGTGCCGGAGGCGAGGCCCTTCATCAGCCGCGCCACCCCTTTGAGGTCGGCGGTGGCGGTTGCCACGATGTCGACGCGGCTGTCCGGGTCGTCGACCCAGTCCACCGGGACCTCGTGAATGCGCAAACCCGATCGCTCGGCCAGCACCAGCAGTTCGGTGTCGAAGAACCATCCCGTGTCCACCACGTGGGGCAGCAGTTCCGCGGCGACATCGGCGCGGATCGCCTTGAAACCGCACTGGGCGTCGGAGAACTTCGCCGCGAGCGTGGATTTGAGGATCAGGTTGTAGCAGCGGGAGATGACCTCGCGTTTGGCGCCGCGCACAACCCGCGACTCTCGCCGCAGCCGGCTGCCGATGGCCAGATCGGAATGCCCGGAGATCAGTGGCGCAGTCAACGGGGCCAGCGCGGCCAGGTCGGTGGACAGGTCGACATCCATGTACGCCAGCACCGGGGCGTCCGAGGTCGCCCAGACGAAGTGCAGTGCACGACCGCGGCCCTTCTGTTCCAACCGGACGACCCGCACGCCGTCGAGTTCCCCTGCCAGCTCGGCGGCGATTCGGGGGGTCGCGTCGACGCTCGCGTTGTCGGCGATCGTGATCCGTGTGGCGAACGGCAAATTCTCGCGCAGGTAGCGATGCAGCCGGCGCACCGACGGGCCCAGCGCCGCCTCCTCGTTGTAGACAGGCACGACGACGTCGAGCACGGGCACCCCGGCGTCGCGGGCAAGCGCGATCGCATTGCGTCGCGTACCGAAGACCGGTCTGGCCGTAGCCTCGAGGTCAGCGACAGTGGTCGGAAGGTCGATCGCGATGTCGGTCATGATCCCATCCTCGGACAGGATGTTGGGTGCTGAGTGGGTCTAAGCTATGTGCTAGCTGTGAATACTCTGCAACCCTCTGAACTCACTCTACGACGCCGGTCCGACGCCGGATAGCGCCGGTGCCGCCGCCTGAGCACGACTGGCGCGACCGTCGACGGGGTGGTGAGAGCCGTTGATGGTGTGAGCGGCGTCGACGGGGTGGTGAGAGCCGTTGATGGTGTGAGCGGCGTCGACGGGGTCGTGAGAGCCGTTGACGGACTTAACGGCGTTGACGGGGTCAGAGCCGATGAATTTGTCAGTGGCGCAGTGAGATTCGAGCCGGTGGAAGGCGCCAAGGAGCTGACGTTAGGCATGCCACCGGACATGCCGAGCAACGACCCCGCGTCGTTGAGAAGACTTTGGGTGTCGGCCACCAACGCGTTGGGGTCAGCGCCTGCTGACAACAACTTCGTGGTATCGGCGATTAGTGGCCCGATCCCGGAGAGACCCGGGCTGCCCAGCCCGGTGGAGACGCCGGAGCTGGACGGCAGCGCCGAGCTGGGGGTGCCCAGGGTCGATGGCAGCGCGGCGCTAGGCGTCCCCAGGGTCGATGGCAGCGCCGAGCTGGGGGTTCCCAGCGTGGACGGCAGCGCGGCGCTGGGGGTGCCCGGGGCGGATAGCAGCGCCGGACCTGCCGGCACGACCGAGTTCGGATCCGTCGGGGTGGGCGCGAACGAAATGTCGGTCGGCGCGGTCTGCGACGGAGCGGCGTCGGCTGTGCCGATGCCAAATCCCGACGCGGACAGTGCCAGCGCGGTATAAGCGACCATTCCGGCCAAAAGTCGGCCAGACACCCAGGTTGCAAG
>JAFAWC010000558.1 GCA_019242135.1 Mycobacteriaceae bacterium
GATGTTGGCGGCCTCTTCGGGGGGCAGCTCGTAGAGGTCCTTGTCGACCGGCGCGTTCGGCTCGATCTTGTTCTTGATCCCGTCCAGGCCGGCCATCATCATCACCGAGAACGCGAAGTACGGGTTGCCCGAGGAGTCGGGGCAACGGAACTCCAGCCGCTTGGCCTTCGGGTTGGTGCCGGTGATCGGGATGCGCACGCATGCCGAGCGGTTGCGCTGGCTGTACACCAGGTTGATCGGGGCCTCGTAGCCCGGCACCAGCCGCTTGTACGAGTTGACCGTCGGATTGGTGAACGCCAACAGCGACGGGGCATGGTGCAGGATCCCGCCGATGTAATGCCGCGCGGTGTCTGACAGGCCGGCATAGCCCGACTCGTCGTAGAACAGCGGCGACCCGTCCTTCCACAACGACTGGTGGGTGTGCATACCCGAGCCGTTGTCGCCGAACAGCGGTTTCGGCATGAACGTGACGGTTTTTCCGTACTGCCACGCCGTGTTCTTGATGATGTATTTGTAGAGCTGCATGTCATCGGCCGCGTGCAGCAGCGTGTTGAACTTGTAGTTGATCTCGGCCTGCCCGCCGGTGCCGACCTCGTGGTGGCTCTTCTCGAGCACGAACCCCGCGTTGATGAGATTGGTGGTCATGGAGTCGCGCAGATCGACGTAATGGTCGTTGGGCGCCACCGGGAAGTACCCGCCCTTGTGCCGCACCTTGTAGCCGCGGTTCGCGCTTCCGTCGGCTTCTGTGGTCTCGCCGGTGTTCCACCAGCCAGAGATCGCGTCGACCTCATAAAATGCGCCGTTGGCCTTGGAGTCGAAGGCCACCGAGTCGAAGATGTAGAACTCGGCCTCTGCGCCGAAGAAGGCGGTGTCGGCGACCCCGGTGCTCTTGAGGTAGTTCTCCGCCTTGCGGGCGACGTTGCGCGGGTCGCGCGAGTACGGCTCCAGCGTGAACGGGTCGTGCACGAAGAAGTTCATGTTCAGCGTCTTGGCGGCACGGAACGGGTCGATCTTCGCGGTATCCGCGTCGGGTAGCAGCACCATGTCTGACTCGTGGATCGCCTGGAAGCCCCGGATCGATGAGCCGTCGAAAGCCACCCCCTCCTCGAAGATGCTTTGGTCGACGCTCGATGCGGGAACGGTGAAGTGCTGGACAATACCGGGCAGATCGCAGAACCGGACGTCGACGTACTCGACCTCCTCGTCGGCGATGAGCTTGATGATGTCGTCGGGGGTCTTTTCTGCCACTGTCGGAGGTCTCCTTCTCTATATCAAACCCGCGGACTGACGCTAGGGAGCCGATGTTGCACGCCAGTCAACCGCATGTTGCGCTGACGTTACGCAATGGGGTGCCCGGTGAACCTTCGGGACCGTCGTTTCACCCGCATATCCTGGGCGCATGCCGACGTCGACCGATCTGTCTGTCGCCGGGTTCGGCCGGCGGGTTCTGGCGGTGTCGATCGACTGGTTCATCGCTCTCGGCTTGAGCGCACTCGCGGTCGGTATCGATCCCGCGCTCGCCCGGTATCAACCGGCGGCGGTGGAACTGAGTTGGATCGTCCTCGGCGTGATCGGGGTCCGGTTTTTCGGATTCACATCGGGACAACTGGCGTTGGGCCTCAAGGTCGTGTCGGTTGACCGTCGGCGACACGTGGGAATCGGGCGGGCAGCAGTTCGCGCACTTTTGGTCGCGCTCGTCATCCCGCCGCTGTTCGCTGACTCCGACGGACGTGGAATCCAGGACCGGCTGACCAACACCGCCGTCGTGCGGCGGTAGTCACTTCCGGCGGACGGTGCGTTGCACGCCGCGCATCTTCGCCGCGGTCGGTAGCGGCCCCTTGGGCATTTGCGCTGCGCCGCTGCGAGTTCCCAGTGCGGTCAACCGCGATTCCAGCGAGTCCATCTGCTTGGCCGTGATATTGGCGGGCAGCCGCGTGAGGTGCCGCTCCAGCTTGGCCAGCGGTACCTGTCCTTCTCCGTTCCCGACGATCACGTCATAGATCGGGACGTCGCCGACGAGCCTGGCGGTGCGCTTTTTCTCCTGCGCGAGCAGCGGCTTGACCCGGCTGGCCGAGCCCTCCGCGACGAAGATCACACCGGGTCGTCCGATCACTCGGTGTACTGCGTCGAAGTGGCCGGTGGCGGCCACCCCGGGGGTGACCCGCCATTTGCCGCGCAAGTTGTCCAACGCCCACGCGGCGGCGCCGGTCTGCCCCTCCGCCTTGCTGTATACCGACTTCTGCGCGCGCCGGCCGAAGATGATGAACGCCACCAGCGCTCCCAGCACGACGCCCAGCGGGATCAGCATCAGCCCCGCGAAACCGTTGATGAGCAGACCGGCCGTCACCGAGGCGCCGACGACGAGCACGAACGCTCCGATCATCAGCGGCAGGAGCCACTTGTCTTCTTGGCGCTGGAGCTTGAAAGCCTGCCAGAGCTGACCGCGGCGCTCCTTCGACGCCGTTTTGCGGGCGGTTTTCGCCTCGGCCTTCGCGGCCTTGACAGCTTGGGGATCGCGGGGCTTGGCCATGCAGCCAAGGATACGGGTAGCGCTCAGGCCCGGGTCCGGCCCGCGATCACCTGCTGGTACAGCCGGCCGGCCCGATACGACGATCGCACCAGCGGTCCGGCGAGCACACCGGCGAAGCCCAGCCCCTCCGCAAACTCGGCGAGCTCGACGAACTCTTCGGGGCGCACCCAGCGGTCGACGGGATGGTGGCGCACCGACGGCCGGAGGTACTGCGTGATCGTGACGATGTCACATCCCGCGTCGCGCAAGTCAGACAACGCGTCGCGGACCTCGCGGCTGGTCTCGCCCATGCCGAGGATGAGGTTGCTCTTGGTCACCAGTCCGTCGTCGCGCGCGGCGGTGAGCACGTCGAGGCTGCGCTGGTATCCGAACGCGGGGCGGATGCGCCGGAAAATCCTGGGCACGGTTTCGACATTGTGCGCCAACACTTCTGGGCGCGACTCGAACACCTGCGCCAGCAGCTCAGCCTCGCCGTTGAAGTCCGGAATCAGCAACTCGACCCCGGTGTTCGGATTGAGATTCTTGATCTGACGCACGGTTTCGGCGTACAACCACGCACCGCCGTCAGGCAGGTCGTCGCGGGCGACCCCGGTCACGGTCGAATACCGCAGCCCCATCGCGGCCACGCTCTCGGCGACCCGGCGCGGCTCGTCGCGGTCGAGTTCGGCGGGTCTGCCGGTGTCGATCTGACAGAAGTCACACCGGCGGGTGCACTGATCGCCGCCGATCAAAAACGTCGCTTCCCGGTCTTCCCAGCATTCATAGATGTTGGGACAGCCGGCCTCCTCGCAGACGGTGTGCAGACCTTCGCGCCGGACGAGTCCCTTCAACGCGGTGTATTCCGGGCCCATCGTGGCGCGGGTCTTGATCCAGGGCGGCTTGCGCTCGATCGGCGTCTGCGCATTGCGCACCTCGAGGCGCAGCAGCTTGCGACCGGTCACGACATCGATGTTAGTGCGAGCCGGCCGTCGAGGACGTCGCACACCGCGTCGGCCACTCGGGCACGCACGTCATCGACGCTCACCCGGCGGCCCAGCTCGACCGAAAGCGACGTCACGGCGGCATCCGCGATGCCGCACGGCACGATCGCGCCGAACGCCGCCAGATCGCAATCGCAGTTGATGGCGAAACCGTGCAGCGTCGTCGCGCGCTGCACCCGCACGCCGATCGCGGCCACCTTTCGCGCCGGGCGGGCGTTGTCGGCGGGCAGCCACACCCCGGAGCGGCCCGCGACGCGACCTGCCGCCAGTCCCAGCGCAGTGCAGACACAGATGAGTGCTTCCTCAAGGCGCCGAACGTAATTCACCACGTCGATCGGATCGGCCAGGCCGATGATGGGATACCCGACCAGCTGGCCGGGACCATGCCAGGTGATCTTGCCGCCCCGGTCGGTGTCGGTGACGGGGGTGCCGTCGACAGGACGCTCGTGCGGTTCGGTGCGGCGCCCGGCCGTGTAGACGGCCGGATGCTCTAGCAGCAGCAGGGTGTCCGGACCCCCGGCCTGCCGGGCGTCGACCAGCTCGCGCTGCCGTTGCCACGCCTCGTCGTAGCACACGACGCCCAGCTGCCGTACATCGATTGGTGCGGCACTGGCCCGGATGGAACCCACCACTCGACGGTACTAGCGCGAGTCGTCCCGCGTCGTCGCGTATGACAGCGCCTCGCCGATCGTGTTGTGGTGGAATCCAAACCCGGCCCGCTCCAACGCGGCGGGTATCGCGCGCTGGCCGCCGAGCAGCCCCTCCTCGGCGAACTCGCCGAGCAGGCGACGCAGCGCGAATCCGGGCAGCAGAAACGGGGTCGGCCGGTTGACGGCACGTCCCATCGCCGCGGTGAACTCCGCATTCGTGACGGGTGCCGGGCCGGTCAGATTGAGCGGGCCGGACACCTCGTGCGACATAGCGAACTGCAGCGCGCGAACCTCGTCCTCGAGGCTGATCCACGGCATGTACTGGCGCCCGTTGCCGAGGCGGCCTCCGAGCCCCAGCGCGAAAAGGGGACGCAGTCGGCTGAGCAGGCCGCCGCGGGGAGAGATCACCAATCCGGTCCGGGTCAGCACCACTCGGACGCCGGCTTGCTGCGCCGGCAGTGTCGCCGCTTCCCAATCCCGGCAGAGCTGCGCCAAAAAACCCGCCCCCGCGGGCGCCGTTTCATCCGCGACCCGATCGCCCGTGTCACCGTAGAAGCCGACCGCGCTGGCGTTGATGAGAACCCTGACGCCGGCGTCTGCGACCGCGCCGGCAAGGACCTCGGTGGGCGCGATGCGGCTGTCGCGCAGCTGCTGCTTGTAGGCCCCCGACCATCGCTTGTCTGCGATTCCCGCCCCGCACAGGTTGACCACGACGTCCACCCCGCGCAGCGAGTCCGGGTCGAATTCGCCGGTCTGCGGATTCCAGTGCAGCTCATCGGCGTTGGACGGCGCCCGCCGCACGATCCGCACCACACGGTTGTCGGAAGCGCGCAGCGCGGTGACGAGCGCCGAGCCGATCAGGCCGGAGGACCCGGCGATCGCGATCAGTGCGTCAGCCACTGTGCTGAAAGCCCTTCTCTACAGGCCCAAGTCGGCCTCGAACGCGCCCTCTTCCAGCCGCCGCCTGATCGTGGTGAGGAACCGCCCCGCGTCGGCGCCGTCGATCAGCCGGTGGTCGTAGGTCAGCGGCAGATAACACACCGAACGGATGCCGATCGACTCGTTGCCGACGTCATCGGCGATCACTCGTGGCCGCTTCACGATCGCACCGGTACCCAGCATCGCGGCCTGAGGTGGAACGAGGATCGGCGTGTCGAACAGCGCGCCCTGGCTGCCGATGTTGGTGATGGTAAACGTGCCTCCCGACAGCTCGTCGGGTTTGAGGTTGTTGCTGCGGGCGCGCTCGGCGATGTCGGCGATCGCGCGGGCGAGGCCCGCCAGCGACAGATCGCCCGCATTGTGGATCACCGGGGACAGCAGCCCCTGCTCGGTGTCCACCGCAATCCCCAGATGCTCTGCGCCGTAGTAGGTGATCTCTTTGGTTTCCTCGTTGTAGCTCGCGTTGACGTTGGGGTGGATCTTCAGCGCCTCGATGACCGCGCGTGCGATGAACGGCAGGTAGGTCAGATTGACGCCTTCGCGTTCGGCGAACTTGTTTTTGGCCCGCGCGCGCAACGCCACGATCTTGGTCATGTCGACCTCGTGGGTCTGCGTGAGTTGCGCTGTGGCCTGCAGAGATTCACGCGTCTTCTTCGCGGTGAGCTGTCGAATCCGGCTGGCCTTCTGTGTGGTGCCGCGCAGGTGGGCCAGCGCCGACGCCGGCGCCGCGGCGGCCGCCGGTTCCCTGGCCGGTGCCGCCGGTGCCGCTGGCTTGGTCTCTTCGGCGGGGGGTGCTTTGGCCTCTTCAGCGGCGGCCAGCACGTCCTGCTTGCGGATTCGCCCTCCGACTCCGGTGCCCTTGACGCTGCCGAGGTCGACGTTGTACTCGGAGGCCAGCTTTCGCACCAGTGGGGTGACATACGGCGCGCCGTCGGTGTCCACCGACACGGCGCGCTGCTCTGCCTCGGGCTGCGGCTTCGGCTCCGGCTTGGACTCCGCCTCGGCCGCGCCGGGCTCGCCGATCTTGGCCAGCTCGCCACCCACCGACACGGTGACGTCTTCCTCGGCCGTGATTTCCAGCAGCGTGCCGGATGCCGGGGAGGGGATCTCGGTATCGACCTTGTCGGTGGATACCTCTACCAGCGGCTCGTCCGCCTCAACCTTGTCGCCCACCTTCTTGAGCCACCGGGTGACGGTGCCTTCGGTGACCGACTCGCCAAGCTCAGGCATCAACACCGGGGTGGTCTTGCCGCCGCCAGACGGGGCGGGTGCGGGCGCGGCGTCCTCCCCAGTGTCGACTTCCTCCGCAGTGTCTACTTCCTCCGCCGCCGGCTCCGATTGCGCCGCGGGCTCCTCGGCCGGCTTTTCCTCCTCGGCTTGCTCCGCGGGCTCCGGCTGCTCATCCCGCGGTTCGCCATCCTCGCTGATGACCGCCAGCTCGCCACCGACCTCCACCGTGTCGTCTTCCTGGGCGACGATCTTGGTCAGCACGCCGGCGGCCGGCGACGGAATTTCGGTGTCGACCTTGTCGGTGGAGACCTCCAAAAGCGGCTCGTCGCGTTCGACGGTGTCGCCCTCCTGCTTGAGCCAACGGGTCACAGTGCCTTCGGTCACGCTCTCACCGAGTGCTGGCATCTGCACGGAGAAGGCCATGTCTGTTGACTCCTCGAGCTCAGTCGTGCGGGTCGACCTCTGGCTTACCACAGCACATCTTTCCCCACAGCGCCCGAAGCCCAAGCCTTCACCCCGTGGCAATATCGAATACGACTTATTGAGGAGAGAGGCTTCGTTGGGATTGTTCGACAGGTTGCGGGGCGCTCGCGGCGGCGGCTTTGAGGTGGGCACCGCCGCGGATCACGTCTATCTGCGGGACTGGGCCCGCGCCCGCCGCGGGGTTGAGGCGTTCGTGGAGCCACAGACCAGCGTGACTGAGGTCACCGTGGTTCTCGTGGCTGGCGACGGCGAGTGGACGCGGCGCCGGGTTGGTGGGGAAGCGGGCGCGCGCCGGCTGGGTGAGCAGCTGCAGATCCCGGTCTACGACGTCCAGCGGGTCGGCTATCCGCAGCGGATGCGCGACTATGACGCGCGTCGTCGCGAAGAGCGCCACCGAGCGGCAGAGGAACAATGACCCAGCGATTCGTCAGCAACGGCGACGTGCGGATCGCCATCTACGAGCAGGGCAATCCCGATGGGCCGACGGTGGTCATGGTTCACGGCTGGCCCGACTCGCACGCGCTGTGGGACGGCGTGGTGCCGCTGCTGGCCGACCGGTTTCGCGTGATCACCTATGACAACCGCGGTGTCGGCCCGTCGTCGTCGCCGAAGCAGTACACCGAGTACACGGTGGAGCGCCTCGCCGATGACGTAGCGGCCGTCATCGACGAGGTCAGCCCGAACCGGCCGGTCCACCTGCTCGCCCACGACTGGGGTTCGGTGTCGGTGTGGGCATACCTCACACGTCCCGATGCGGGTGAGCGCGTCGTGTCGTTCACGTCGCTGTCGGGCCCGAGCCGCGACCACCTCGTCGCGTGGCTGTTCGACAGCCTGAAGCGGCCATACCGGCCGCAGACCTTCATGCGGGCATTGTCCCAGGTGCTGCGGCTGAGCTATATGGCGGTGTTCTCGGTGCCTGTGCTGACGCCGGCGATCGTGCGGGCCGTGGCGAGCCCACGGCGGGTGCAGCTCGCCCTGTCGCTGACCGACTGGATTCCAGCCGGGCAGATACACCATTCCCCCCGGCTCGCGCGCGATGCCGCGAACTCACTGAAAGTCTACCGCGCCAACTACTTTCGTTCGTTCTCCGGACGCGTCCGGCGCGAACAGGTTGTCGACGTCCCGGTGCAGGTCGTCGTCAACACGCGCGACCGCTACGTGCGGCCGCACATCTACGACGAGCTGGCGCGTTGGGTGCCGCGGCTTTGGCGCCGCGACATCCGGGCCGGGCACTGGTCGCCGTTCTCCCACCCGCGGGTGCTGGCGGCCGCCGTCGCCGAGATGGTGGATGTCAGCGAGAAACGGCCGCCGAGCCGCGCGATGCGCCGCGCGAGAGTCGGCGCCCGCCGGGAACCGTTCGACGACGTGCTGGTCGCGGTCACCGGTGCGGGCAGCGGGATCGGTCGGGCCACCGCCATGGAGTTCGCCCGTCTGGGTGCCGAGGTCGTGGTCAGCGACGTCGATGAGAACCGCGTTCGGCAGACCGCCGAGGACATCAAGGCGAAAGGTGGCCTCGCGCACCCCTACTTACTGGATGTGTCTGACGCGAACGCGGTGGAGGCCTTCGCCGAAAAGGTGTGCGATGCGCATGGCGTTCCAGACGTGGTGGTGAACA
>JAFAWC010000576.1 GCA_019242135.1 Mycobacteriaceae bacterium
GCGTTGACGATGCCCTGATAGCCGGTGCATCGGCAGAAGTTGCCCGACAGGCCTTCGCGGATCTCCTCGTCGGTGGGGTGTGGATTGGCGTTGAGCAGTGCGGTGATCGACACGACGAAACCCGGTGTACAGAAGCCGCATTGCAGCCCGTGGCATTCCCGCAGTGCCGATTGCACCGGCGAGAGTTCTCCGTCGGGCGCCGCGATGCCCTCAACGGTCGTGACCTCCGTGCCGTCGGCCTGCACGGCGAAAATCAGGCAGGAGCGAACAGCGTCGCCGTCGAGCAGCACCGTGCAGGCGCCGCAGGCGCCGTGCTCGCAGCCGAGGTGGGTCCCGGTGAGTCCGCACCGCTCCCGCAGGAGATCCGCCAGCGTCACTCGTGGTTCGACGCTGGCCTCGGTGTCACGACCGTTGACCGTCAGGCGCACCGGCCGCTCATGCATCGTTCGTCTCCCTGCCGGTCCCGATCGCCTCATTGATGGCCTCCGCCCAGGCCCGCGCCACCAGCACGGCACCGACCCGACTGCGATATGACGCCGATCCCTGCAGGTCGGCGGGGATGTCGTCGAGACCGGTCATCGCGAGCTGACCGAGCTCGTCGGCGTCGACGTCGGCGGCTGCTTGCCCGATCGCCGCCGCCTCGGCTGCCGGTGCGCGTCGCGGCGTCGAGCCCAGGCCCAGCAGGCCGATAGCGCAGCGCGATACGCGGTCATCGTCTCCGAGTTCGACCGCCATCACTGCGCCCGCGATGGCGAAATCGCCATGCCGGCGGGCGAATTCCTGCACCGCATAACCGCACCGGCCCCTCCACAGCGGGAACCGCACCCCGGTGAGCACCTCGTCGGGCGCCAGCGCGGTCTCCCACAGCCCGGTGAAGAATTCGGCAGCGGGGATCTGCCGAGGTCCTCGCGGTGAGAGGGCCTCCATTTCCGCGTCGAGTGCCAGCGCGACCGCCGGGTACTCGCCGGCGGGATCGGCGTGTGCGATCGAGCCACCGAGCGTGCCTCGGCTGCGGATCTGAAAGTGCCCGACGTGCGGAGTCACCCGCCTCAACAGCGGCACCGCCGCACCGACCTGGTCGTCGGCGCCGACGGTGGCGTCGGTGGTGGTCGCACCAACCCACAGCCAGCCGTCACGGCGCTGGATACCGTTCAATTCGTCCAATCGGCCGATATCGATCAGGTGATCGAAGTAGGCGAGGCGCAGCGCGAGCATCGGCACCAGGCTTTGCCCGCCGGCCAGAATCTTTGCCTCCTCGCCGAATTCGGCGAGCATCTGCGCCGCCCCGGCTGCGCTGTCAGGGCGGTGGTAGTCGAACGGTGCCGATTTCATGTTCGCCGGCGGCCCAGCAGGTATCCGACCGCCATGCCGACCGCCAACCCTCCCGCGACGGGCAGCACGCGCTTGGCTATCGGCGCCGCCACCACGCTGAGCAGGTCGACGGAAGCCGGGTCCTCGGGGCGGCCAACCGTCGACGCCGCCCCCCCGGCCGCCGCGGCCCCAGACGCCGCCACTCCCGACGCCGCCACCCCAGACGCCGCCCCACCGGCCGACGCCGCCACCCCAGACGCCGTCGTCCCGCCGGCACCACCCGACCCCGCCAGAACATCGGCTTCCAGACGCTCGGCGAACTGCCCGATCAGCTTCGTCGCCACATCGGCGAGCACACCGCGGCCGAACTGCGCGGCTTTACCGGAAATCGTCAGGTCGGTGGTCAGCACACACGATGTACCGTCTCCCTCGTCTTTTAACTCCGCGGTGACGACAGCGGCCGCGCTGCCCTGTCCGCGGGTCTCCTTCCCGTTGGCCCGGATCACCGCGCGGCGGGCGGAGGCGTCCTTCTCCTGGAAGCACGCTTTGCCCTTGTACTGCACGATGATCGGGCCGACCTTCACCTTGACGGCACCGGTGAAGTCGTCACCGTCGACGCTGAGCAGTTGCGCGCCGGGGATGCATGGCGCGATCCGCTCGACGTCGGTGAGCACTTCCCAGGCCTGGTTCACCGGGACGGGCACCCGAAATTCGTTGACTAGCTCCACTTGTGGGTCCTCACTGTGTGTTGGCCTCCTCCAGCAGCGCGACGATCGCGGCGGGGGTGGCCGGAAGTCTCGTCACCGACACGCCGAGCGGGGCCAGCGCGTCGTTGATTGCGTTGATCACCGCCGGCGTCGAGCCGATCGCGCCGCCTTCGCCGACGCCCTTGTACCCTCCGACTCCGGGCCCCGGGATCTCGACGTGCCCGAACTCGATGGGCGGAACCTCGGTGGCGGTCGGCAGCAGGTAATCGACGAACGTCGACGCCAGCGGGTTGCCGTCGTCGTCGTAGGCCATGTTCTCGAGCAGCGCCCCGCCGATGCCCTGTACGGTTCCGCCGGCGATCTGGCCCTCGACGACATTCGGGTTGATCATCGGGCCGACGTCTTCGCTGACGATGTAGCGCTTCAGTTTGACGTGGCCGGTCTTCACATCCACTTCGCAGGTGCACGCGTGCGTCGCGTTGGCCCAGTGGATCGGCGCCTGGGAGGTGAAGCGGGCTGTCGCCTCAAGTGCGGCTGACATGCCCGGCGGCAGTTGCTGGGGCTCGTAGTGCGCCGTGTACGCGAGGTCGGCGAAACTTACACTCCCAGTGGACTTCCCAGCGGCCTTTCCGGCGGATCCCGCCGACTCGCGCACGCTCGCCCGCGAACCGGCCAGCTCGATTTCGTGTTCCTCGACGCCCAACCGGTGCGCAGCCATCGCCACGATCTGCTTGCGCAGCATGGCGCCGGCCTCGCCGACCGCTCCGGCCGTCATCGGGCCGCTGCGGCTGCCCTGCGAGCCTGCGCCGTACGGCGTGACCGCCGTGTCGCCCTGGATGGTGGCCACGTCGGCGATGTCGGCGCCCAGCGCGTCGGCGGTCAGCTGCACGACCGTGGTCTCGATGCTGTTACCGCTCGAGCCGCCGTTCACGTAGACGTTGATCTTGCCGGTCGGTTCCATCCGGATCGTCGCACCTTCCGTCGCCAGGTGGCCGGTCGCGGCGCCGGTCGGCTCGATGTATGCCGAGAAACCCAGCCCGATGTAGCGGCCCTGCCCCAGCGCGTCGGCCTGCTCTTTTCGGAAGCCCTCGTGGTCGAGGATTTTCACGGCTTGCTCGAAGGTGTCGGCCGGGGCGACATGGTCGTAGGGCATGCCGTTGGGATTGACATAGGGCATCTCGTCGCCGCGAAGGATGTTGCGGCGGCGCAGCTCGACGGGATCCATCCCCATCTTCCGGGCGGCGATGTCGAGAAGTATTTCGCGCGTGAGGGTTTCGTATTGCCAGGGCCCGCGGTAGGCGGCCAGCCCGGGGGTGTTCGAGAACACCGTCTTGTAGTTGAAACTGGCCTTCGGCACACGATAGGGGCCCGGGTAGAACATCCCGATGGCAGCGGTGGTGAGCACCGGATATGGCGTCGGATATGCACCGACGTCCTGCGCGAAGTCGATGTCGGCGGCAAGAATGCGGCCGTCGTCGTCGAAGGCCATCCGGGCGGTGCCGTCGACGTGCCTGGCCTGTCCGGCCGACATCAGGTTCTCCCGCCGGTCCTCGATCCACTTCAGCGCGGCCGGCACCTTGCGTGCGGCGAGCATGACGCACATGTCTTCGCGCATCGGCACGACCTTTTGCCCGAAGCCGCCGCCGGTGTCGCGCATGATGACCCGGACGCAGTGCGCGGCGATGCCCAGCAGGCGCGCACAGAACGCGCGAAGCTCGTGGGGGGTTTGTGTGGACGCCCAGACGGTGAGTTCGCCCGACGAGGCCGACCACTCCACCACCAGGCCGCGGGTCTCGATGGGCACGGGCGCATAGATCTGCTGGTAGACGTTCTCCGACACGACGTACGGCGCCGACGCGAAGATCTCCTCGTCCGGCGGGGCGCCACCCAGCCCGCCCGCGACGTTGTCCGGGTATGCCTCGTGCACGCTCACGTCGGAGCCCACCGCCCTGGTGAAATCGGCGATCGCCGGCAGCGGCTCGTAGTCGACGTCCACCAGCTCGATCGCGTCCTCGGCCAGATACCGGCTCTCGGCGACGACGAGCGCGACCGGGTCGCCGACGAACTTCGCCTCACCCTCGGCCAGCGGGGGGCGTGGCGTGTCGGGGATATCCTTGCCCGCTACCGCATGCCATGCCTCCTTGACGTCCGGGTTCAGCTCAGCGGCGGTGAACACCGCGCGCACGCCGGGCAACGCCAGCGCCGCGGACGCGTCGATGGCGTTGATGCGGGCCCGCGCGAACGGGCTGCGGACGAAGCAGGCGTGCAGCATTCCGGGCCGCTTGACGTCGTCGACGAACGTGCCGTGGCCGGTGAGCAGCCGGGCGTCTTCGACCCGGGGGACCCGCGCGCCGGCGTAGCGGGCGGCCACGGTGTCCGTCATCGCGGGTTGCTCCCATCCGTCGTACTTCTGCGCGTAAGTGCACCTGGCTGTCGCCCGGCCGCCGCCGTCAAGAAGTGTGGTTATCGTACATCGAGAAGCAGCATGCCTGAATAGGAGAGTGTCATTCCCGCTCAGGGCACGCTCGACGAGCACTGTGCGGGTTCATGGTGGATACGGCCCGCCACTTCGGTCAGCGGCCGGCCGCCGCCGCCCCACCGCTGGGCGATGATCTCCGCCGCGATTGACACCGCGGTCTCCTCAGGTGTGCGGGCGCCGAGGTCCAGGCCGATGGGGCTAAAGAGACGACTCAGCTCGGCATCGGTCACGCCCGCCTCGCGCAGCCGGTTCAGCCGATCGTCGTGGGTCGCGCGGGAACCCATCGCGCCGATGTA
>JAFAWC010000279.1 GCA_019242135.1 Mycobacteriaceae bacterium
ACTCCTATTTTCGGCCTGGCTCTCGGGCTAGCGGTTCCTTCCTGCGGAGGGCAGTCACAGAAGCCTGCGCCAGCTAGCTCTTCGAGCGGAACTGCCGCGTCGGGGTCAGGGGCTACCGTGAACCAAAGTCCAGGACGAGCGGGTAACGCGCCGAACCAGTTGAGCGGCCACTACATCGCGACTTTTACGTCACAGTTTGACCCCAGCAAAACCGCCATAGACGATTGGTACTTCACTCCCTGTGGTGACGGATGCACATCAGTAGCTGTAACACCCGGCGGACTGCCTTCAGGGCAGGCGCGGTTGGTCAACGGACAATGGACGATGGATTCGACCTCTGACGCCCGCTGTCTGGACGGCAGCGCAGTTACCGGCGCCCTTAACAGCCACGACACCTGGGATCCAAATACTTTGGCAGGCACAGACGTATCGACCTTTAAAGTGCCAGCCTGCGGCAACCCAGTGGGGTACCAATACACGAACAACATGCAACTCACGCAGGCACCTTGACGCATCCTGCCGGGTCGTCTCGGCAGTCCAAAACCGTACGCGATGCGCCTTTTTCGGAGTCGGCAAACTTAACTGGCGCTCGGCAGCCAATAGAGCCCTTTACGCGTTAGGATCAACACCAGCGGCACCCGCGCGAGAGCGGCTGACCGAATGAGATAAGCGAATACAGGTGGCCGATGCGGCACCGCGTTTAGCTAACGCGCTGACCAGCAGAGGCCCACACGCACCCATACTGGCTGACCTGCCCAGTTTCACCGCGAATGTTGTTCGCAGATTCCTCCGTTCACTCTCTGCGCACAACATCGTTGTGCCACAGCAACATTCATTTAGGAGCATCCAATGCCCAACATTCAAGCGCTCAAGCGCAGAGCCGTCGAGTTGAACCGCGAGGTCCAGGAGCGGATCAAATCTTGCGAATCGGGAGACCTGTCAGTCAAGGCGCTGTTAGCAGCAAACCGCGTTTTGGAGCCTGACCCGGTAGCGCGGACACCGATTCTGAGGCGGTTGGCGCCGTTCTCGGGTAAGGAGTCCTCATGCCTGTTGCACATCCTCCGGAGTTTCGCCGACGTGCGGTCGAGCTGGTACGGCTTGGCGGCAAACCGGTCACCCAGATAGCCCGCGATCTGGGGATTTCGTATTCCTGTTTGCGCAACTGGGTGCGTCAGGCCGACATCGACGAGGGCGCCAAGCAGGGCTTGACCGGTGATGAGCGTGCCGAGTTGGTGCGTCTGCGCCGGGAGAACCGTATCCAGGCGATGGAGATCGAGATCCTCAAGCGGGCCAGCGCGCTGTTCGCCCGTGACCACGTCCTCCCAAAATGATCTACCGGCAGGTCCATGAGTTGGCCGGTGACGGGTTTCCCGTCGCGGTGATCTGCCGGTGTCTGGGGGTATCGCGGTCGGGCTACTACGACTGGCGTGGCCGAGGGCCCTCAGCGCGCCAGGTCGCCGATGCGGAGTTGATGGCCACGATCACCGAGATTCACATCATGTCGCGTTACTCCTACGGGGCGCCGCGAGTGCATGCCGAGCTTCGGCTCGGTCTGGGCGTGCGCTGCGGACGCAAACGTGTCGCGCGATTGATGCGGAGGGCGGGCATCGCCGGGATCTGTCATCGACGCAAACGCCGCGGGCAGGCAGCTGCACCGGCACCCCATGACGATCTGGTGTGCCGCCGGTTCATCGCTGATCGACCAAACATGCTGTGGGTCACCGACATTACTCAACATCCGACGCGGGAAGGCATGGTGTATTGCTGCACGGTGCTCGACGTGTACTCGCGCATGATCGTGGGCTGGTCGATCGCTGATCACATGCGCGCCGAACTGGTCGTCGATGCGCTGCAGCTGGCGTGTTGGCGACGCCAACCGCCACCGGGCACAATCTGCCACAGCGACAGGGGTGCTCAATACACATCATGGGTCTTTGGTCACCGACTGCGTCAGGCTGGCCTGCTCGGGTCGATGGGCCGGGTGGCCTCCTCGGTGGACAACACGATGATCGAATCGTTTTGGTCGACGATGCAGCGTGAGCTGCTCGACACCACGCGCTGGGAGACCAAACACCAACTTTCCCAAGCGATCTTCGAGTGGATCGAAGCCTGGTACAACCCGCGCCGACGCCATACCAGCATTGGCGACCTCTCACCGGTGGCCTTCGAACACCACACCGCCGGCGACACCGCATCGGCGGCTTAGTGTCGCGACTGCGGCCCCCACCACGGCTGCAGTGGCGGCAGATCGGTCAAACCCGGATTCGGCGGTTGCGGACTCTCCCCATCGTCACCGTCCCACCGACGCCCGTACTGGTCGGGGATCACACCCCACCCCCAGTACGGAAGCGGCGAACGAGGCACGATGCCCACCTCGGACGCCGGGTCGATCCGTGCCGGCCCCACCGTGCATAGATGGGTCCAGCTATCGCCAAAGTCGAACTCGTAGACGAACTGCTCACCCAAGGACAATGTCGACAAGGCCATCGCGGCACCGTCGAGGAAGCCGCCATCAAAATCATCGAACTCAGGCTGTCCGATCAACCGGCCGCCGGCCAACTCGAACTTGTACAAATGCGAGCGGTCCCAGCGAGCGAACGCGGTATCGATGGCGTCAGCGAGCTGACTGAACTTATGGGAACGCGCCGCGGCGAAAATCCGTCCCGGCCGAGGCCAATAGTCCTCACCATGACCGCTGACCAGATCCACTCGAATCGACAACCACGTCCGCGCCACGACTAGCCATACTGCCAGCCACTACGCAATACTCAACTGCCACACAAGAACTGTCCGCAGAACCGGGTCAGGCTCCAACCGCATACGTGCCCACGTGCTCATCAACGGCAGTATCGAAGCAGGGCTGGGCCTAGCGCT
>JAFAWC010000284.1 GCA_019242135.1 Mycobacteriaceae bacterium
GACTGCACCGCGACGGAGCCGGGGTCGTGTCCCCCGGGCGCGCCGGGGGTCAGGGTGTTGGCACCGTCGGCCACGACCAACACACCGATCGCGGCGCCGGAGTCATCGAGAAGCGACCGCAGCTGCGCCCCGCGCCGAATCGCGTCATCGGCGCTGTGCTGGCTTGCGAAAACTTGCACCTCCGCGCTCGCGGAGGCTTGAACCGCACCACGCACCCACGCGGTGATCAGCGCGCTCAACGGCAAGTCACCGGCCTCATCGGCGCCCGGCGACAGGCCGACCGCGAGATCCACGCCGTACCCGGCGAAGGTCCCCACAGCCCCGGAGCTGACCACCTCGTCGACCGGGCCGACACCGATGGCCAGCCAGTGTCGGGGAAGCGCGCTCGCCGCGGCGAACACGGCCTGCCGCAGGTCGGCCACCTCGGTGGCCGCGGCACCGGCCAGCTGCGGCACGAGCACCGGCGCCGAGGGCACGAGTGCGATGACCGACAACATCAGCTACGACTTCCTCGGGAGTGGTCGAACGCGGGGGCAATCAACTCGGCGACCTGCTTCAATAGCGAGGTCGGGATTGACGATAGCTATCGGGCGCCGCGGTGCGCGGCAGGTGGGCGGGCTCCGGCCCGCGGAGGTGCACGAGATGACGGAAAGCGATGCCAGGCCGGAGGCGGAAGGCCGCCGACATCCAACACCGGAGGCGGAAGGCCGCCGACATCAAACGCCCGCGCGGCCGGTGCCCAAGCCGGGACCGGTGCGTTCGGCGAGGCGACCGGGGCTTTCGGTTGCCGCCGGCAGTGATCCCCACCGATTCGGGCGGGTGGACCCCGACGGCACCGTCTGGCTCATCACCGGCTCCGGTGAACGGGTCGTCGGGTCCTGGCAGGCCGGTGACCCGGAGGCGGCGTACGCCCATTTCGGCCGCCGCTACGAGGACCTGTGCACCGAGGTGGAGTTACTCGAGCGGCGGCTCGCGTCCGGCACCGGCGATGCCCGCAAGATCCGCTCCTCAGCGGCCGCCCTGCACGAGAGTCTGGCCACCGCCGCGGTACTAGGTGATGTCGACGCGATCGCCTTGCGGCTCGGCACAATCCGCGAGCACGCCGACGAGATCGCACATGCCGAGAAGGCCCGCCGGGACGAGCATCGGTCAGCGCAGGTCGCGCGCAAGGAGGCGTTGGCGGCTGAAGCCGAAGAGCTGGCGGCGAATTCGGTTCAGTGGAAGGCTGCAGGCGACCGGCTGCGTTCAATCCTCGAGGAGTGGCGCACGATCACCGGTGTCGACCGCAAGACCGACGAGGCGTTGTGGAAACGGTATTCGGCGGCCCGCGAAACGTTCAACCGAAGGCGCGGTTCGCATTTCGCCGAACTCGACCGCGACCGTGCCAGTGCCCGTCAGGTCAAGGAGGGGTTGTGCGAGCGCGCCGAGGAGCTCGCCGGTTCGACCGACTGGGCCGCAACAGCGGCGGTGTTCCGCCAGTTGCTCACCGAGTGGAAGGCAGCGGGTCGGGCGGCGAAGGACGTCGACGACGCGTTGTGGCGGCGGTTTAAGGCCGCGCAGGATGGGTTCTTCACCGCCCGCAACGCCGTCACCGCCGAGCGGGACGCCGAACTGCACGCCAACGTCGCCGCCAAAGAGCAGCTGCTGACCAGGGCCGAGAAACTCGACACGGGCGACCCCGACGCGGCGCGAGCCGAGTTGCGGTCCATCGCGGCGAAGTGGGATGAGATCGGCAAGGTGCCGCGTGACCGTGTGGCTGAGTTGGAGCGCAGGCTTCGGGCAGTGGAGAAACGGGTGCGCGAGGCGGCCAGCTCGGACTGGAGCGATCCGCAGGCCGAGCAGCGCGCAGAGCAATTCCGTTCCCGTGCCGAGCAATTCGAGCTTCAGGCCGAAAAGGCGGCGGCGGCTGGCCGGATGGCAGAGGCGGATAAGGCACGCGCCAGCGCATTGCAGTGGCAGGAGTGGGCGCAAGCCGCTGCCGGTGCGCTGGAAAGGAAGCGCCAGCCGCGCTAGCGCTGGTCGGCGTCGCCGTCGGGATCTTCGCCCAGGCTCTCGAGCAGGTTCTTGGACTGGCGGTCGGCCGCCGCACGGCGGCGTTCCTCTTCGGCCGCCAGCTGAACAGCGGTGCGGCTCCAGACCACTCGCGCCCAGTGAAATGTCAGCAAAATTACCGCGATCCATGCGACGATCAGCCCGATTCCCGGCCCGGGGTGACCGCTGCCTGCTGTCTGCCGCGACCACACCGCGAACATGCCTTCCACACACGCCACCGCAGATCCGGCGAGGGCGATCCAGGCCAGTGCCCACCGCCGGGTCAGCAGGGCGAGCATCGAGAAACCGACGCTGAACACCAGTGCCATCCATGTGAACACACGGGACGGTATCCCGATCGCAGCCTTGGTCGCGGCCGACCCCCCGATCAGCGCGTCGAAGCCCCGCGCGTCGCCGGCATGTGGCAACGCGAACGAGCCAAGTAGCACGAAGACGAGGAACGCGACGACTAATGCCCTTGCACCCGGCTGGATTTCGCGAGCCACTCGCCGTTCGGCGGCGTCGATGTCTTTCTTGAACGCCTCGAAGTCGCGGTTGTCGGTGCTCACCGGGTTATTTCTCTTCGCCCGAACGGCTCATCGACGCCCCGACACGGGGCAGGCCCAGTCCGACGGACCGCGGGCGCCGGCCGGCTTCGTGGGCGTCGCCTGCCCGAGTCCGCCGGTGGTCCACCAGGGTGCCGTCGGCGATCAAGAAGTGCGGCGCCGCGTCGGTGACGACCGCGGTGACGACGTCGCCCGGGCGGATACTCGCGTCGCCGGGCGCAAAGTGCACGAGTCGGCCGTCGCGGGCGCGCCCGCTCATCCGGAAGGTGCGGGCGTCCTTGCGGCCCTCCCCGACGGCCACCAGCAGCTCGACGGTCTGACCCAGTTTGGCGCGGTTTTCGTCGAGCGAGATGCGCTCCTGCAGGCCGATCAGCCTTTCGTAGCGTTCCTGCACAACGTCTTTGGGCAGCTGACCGGGCATGGCGGCGGCCGGGGTTCCCGGACGCTTCGAGTATTGGAAAGTAAACGCGCTGGTGAAGCGGGCGGACTCGACCACATCGAGGGTGGCGGCGAAATCGTCCTCGGTTTCGCCGGGGAACCCGACGATCAGATCGGTGGTGATCGCGGCGTGCGGCATCGCGGCGCGCACGCGGTCGATGATGCCCAGGTAGCGCTCCGCCCGGTACGACCTGCGCATCGCGCGCAGTATGCGGTCGGAACCGGACTGCAACGGCATGTGCAGTGCAGGGCACACATTCGTTGTTTCGGCCATGGCGTCGATGACGTCGTCGGTGAACTCCGCCGGATGCGGCGACGTGAACCGGACTCGCTCCAGCCCGTCGATGCGCCCACAGGCGCGCAGCAGCGACGCGAATGCGCCACGGTCGCGGGCGAGTCGCGGGTCGGCGAACGACACTCCGTAGGCGTTGACGTTCTGGCCGAGCAGCGTGACTTCGAGCACGCCCTGGTCGACGAGCGAGGCGACCTCCGCGAGGATGTCATCGGGACTGCGGTCGACTTCCTTGCCGCGCAGCGACGGCACTATGCAGAAGGTGCAGCTGTTGTTACAGCCGACGGATATGGAAACCCAAGCAGCATAGGCGGATTCGCGCGCTGCAGGCAACGCTGAGGGGAACTCCTCAAGGGCTTCGGCGATCTCGACCTGAGCAGACTGGTTGTGCCGGGCGCGCTCGAGCAGGACCGGCAGCGCCCCGATGTTGTGGGTGCCGAACACGACGTCGACCCACGGCGCCTTGTCCAGCACCGCTTGGCGGTCCATCTGTGCCAGGCAGCCGCCGACGGCGATCTGCATGCGCGGCTCGCGTTGCTTTCGCGGCGCAAGGTGGCTGAGGTTCCCGTAGAGCTTGTTGTCGGCGTTCTCACGGACGGCGCAGGTGTTGAATACCACGACGTCGGCCTCGGCGCCCTCGTCGGCCCGGACGTAGCCGGCCGCGTCCAGCAGCCCGGCGAGGCGCTCGGAGTCGTGCACGTTCATCTGGCAGCCGTACGTGCGGACCTGGTAGGTCCGGGCTGCGAGAGGAGATGCGGTCGTCCGGGTCACATGCCCATGGTACGGAGGAGCGAGAGCCGAAAATCGATGACCGGGGTTGGGCTGAATGTTCGCTGGGTAGGGTCACCCCCATGCCCTGCGGGGTGTCATGAAGGACGTCGGCATGAGCAGTCGAGGAGAGATCGATGCGTTTGAGGCCCTTCCGTCTGGCCGCAGCCCTCGCGCTCCTGCTCGTGTTCGTGCTGTCCGGCTGTGGCGGCAATGCTCGCAGGCTCGCGATTGGGGTGAAGTTCGACGAGCCGGGGCTCAGCGTCAAACAGCCCGATGGTTCGATGACGGGCTTCGATATCGACGTGGCGAAGTATGTCGCGGAGCAGCTTGGATACAAACTCGACCAGATCGAGTGGAAGGAGGCGCCAACCGGGCAGCGAGAAGCGCTGATCCAGGATGGCCAGGTCACCTACCTTGTCAGCACGTACTCGATCACGCCGGAACGCAAACAAAAGGTTGGCTTCGCGGGGCCGTACTTTCAGACCGGCCAGAGCCTTTTGGTGCGCGAGGACGACACCGACATCGTCGGTCCCCAATCGCTGACCGGTAACAAGAGGGTGTGTTCGGTGACGGGATCGACTCCAGCGCAGCGGATCAAGGATAAGTACCCGGACGTGCAGCTGCAGCTCTACGACACCTATTCGGCGTGTGTCGAAGCCCTGACGAACGGCACGGTCGAAGCCGTGAGCACCGACGCCGTGATCCTCGCGGGGTTTGCCGCACAGAACCCCGGCAAGATGAAGATTGTGGGCCAACCGTTCTCGCGTGAGCTCTACGGCATCGGACTGGCCAAGGAGAACAACGAGCTTCGGGGCAAGATCGACGATGCACTGCAAAAGATGATCGACAGCGGCCAGTGGCAGGCGGCGTTCGACAAGAACCTCGGCCCCTCGGGCTACAAGCCGCCACCGCCGCCGCGGATCGAGCGCTACTGATCCGAGCCGGCCGACGTGCTGTGGGTACTTTTCCTCCTCTATCGGGGAACACACGTGATCGGGCACAGCGCGTGGCCGGTATTACTCAGCCGGGCATCTGCCGTCACGAGCGCGCAGCCGAGGTTCTCGGCCAAAGCGACATAACTGGCGTCGTATGCGGAGAAGTTGTCCCTGAGTTGCCAGATGCGCTCGAACAGGCCGTAAACCGGGTAGCGAGTGACACCAAGGCGGCGCCACACTTCGAGCGCATTCCACCCGTCGGTTGCGTGCAGGTTTTCGCGCCGGACTAGCCGCCGCAGTCCACTCGCAACTTCAGAATCGATGAGGTGGGGGCCATGCAGGCGTTCGTCAGCAAGTAATTGTCGTGCGGGCCCGTCGTTCAGCAGAGCCGATAGCGCGGCCGAGGCGTCGACCACGATCATCGATCAGCGCGCTCGGCGTCGACGGCGCGGACCAGCGCGCCAGCATCGATGCCAAGATCAGGCAGGTCGCCCAGCAGCGCGGGATTGTCTGCGCGGCGAGAAGCCTCCGTGAGTTCCTGCACGGCAATCGCCGAAACGGAGGACTGGGCGCGCGCGGCGAGGCGTTCCAGTCGCTGCACGACCTCGTCCGGAACATTGCGCAGATAGAGCGTCTTCATAGCAATATGCTAGCAAATTGCTTGCTTAATGCTAGCCATCGGCTCCCCGAGCTATATCCGCCGCCGTTCCAGCTCCAGCGCCAGCTCCGTGCGCACGACCTCGAAGCACAGCGTTTCGTTGTAGCCCCGCCGCGCCAGCATCCCCACCAGCCGTCGCGCCACCTTGGCCTGATCGCCGTCGAGGTTCTCCCGCCGCAATCGGGTCTGCACCAGCCTGGCCGCACGGCCGTACTCGGCCGGCGCGTCAATGCCGCCCAGCGCCGCGTCGATGACGTCGTTGTCGACACCCTTTGTCCGCAACTCGGCCGCCAACGCTCGCTTGCCCTTTCCGGCGTTCGCCCGCCGGCCCTGCACCCACTGCTCGGCGAAATCGGCGTCGTTGATCAAACCAACCTCACCAAGGCGGTCGAGCACCTTCGCGCTGACCGCGTCGGGATAGCCGCGTTTCGTCAGCTGCCCGGCGAGTTCGGCCCGGGTACGAGCCCGCGCGGTGAGCAGGCGCAGACACAGCGCGCGCGCCTGCTCCTCACGCTTTTCAGAAGTCGACGGGGGCGGGCAAGACGTCGTCATCGGTCACCACGGCGCCAATACCGAGCTTCTCCTTGATCTTCTTCTCGATCTCGTTGGCCACATCGATGTTCTCCAGCAGGAACGTGCGGGCGTTCTCCTTGCCCTGTCCCAGCTGCTCACCCTCGTAGGTGAACCACGAGCCGGACTTGCGGATGAAGCCCTGCTCGACACCCATGTCGATCAGCGAGCCCTCCTTGCTGATGCCCTTGCCGTAGAGGATGTCGAACTCCGCCTGTTTGAACGGGGAGGCCACCTTGTTCTTGACGACCTTGACCCGGGTCCGGTTACCGACCGCATCGGTTCCGTCCTTCAGCGTCTCAATTCTCCTGACGTCCAAGCGAACTGAGGCATAGAACTTCAAAGCCTTTCCGCCCGTTGTGGTTTCCGGCGAGCCGAACATCACACCGATTTTTTCCCGCAGCTGGTTGATAAAGATCGCGGTAGTACCCGAATTACTCAGCGCGCCAGTCATTTTCCGCAGCGCCTGGCTCATCAGCCGGGCCTGCAGACCGACATGGCTGTCCCCCATTTCGCCCTCGATCTCGGCGCGCGGCACCAACGCCGCCACCGAGTCGATGACGAGGATGTCCAGCGCGCCGGACCGGATCAGCATGTCGGCGATCTCCAGCGCCTGCTCACCGGTGTCGGGCTGAGACACCAGTAGCGAGTCGGTGTCCACGCCGAGCTTCTTGGCGTATTCGGGGTCCAGTGCGTGCTCGGCGTCGATGAACGCCGCGATGCCGCCGGCGGCCTGGGCGTTGGCCACCGCATGCAGCGCCACGGTGGTCTTACCCGAGGACTCCGGGCCGTAGATCTCGACGATCCGGCCACGTGGGAGTCCGCCGATGCCCAGCGCCACGTCCAGCGCGATCGAGCCGGTGGGGATGACGGAGATCGGCTGGCGCACCTCGTCGCCGAGGCGCATCACCGAACCTTTGCCGAAACTCTTCTCGATCTGGCCCATCGCCAGCTCGAGGGCCTTATCGCGGTCAGGGGCCTGCGTCATGAGTGATGCCTCTCTGAAGTAGTCGTGGTCGGTTGATCGAGGAATCGATCAGTTGGCCGTGACGCTAGCGGCAGGCACCGACAAGTCGGTCTGACCAGCGTCTCTCCGCTGCACACCGACCACATTAGACGAACAGGTGTTCGACTCAAGTTGACACGCCGCGCGGCGGCTATCCGCTTTTCTGTCGACCCGCCAGCGCGGCCAGTGCACGCTGCTCCTGCGCATGTGCGGCCGCCGTGAGGTCTCGCTGCTCACCCACCGGATCGGCGCGCAGCACCGACCCGCTGCCCGGCGCGCCCGCCAACCCCAGCTTGTTCACCCGCTTCGGCACCGGCGCGCCCTGGTACTCCAACGAGACCGAACCCAGCGGTTGACGCAGCTCGATGTACGCCCCGTGCGGCAGCCGCCTGACGATCCCCGTTTCCACACCGTGCTCGAGCACCTCCCGATCGCTGCGCTGCAGCGCGAGCGCCCATCGATAGGCGATGACGTACACGATCGGCGGCAACATCACCATGCCGATCCGCCCGATCCACGTGGTCGCGTTCAAAGAAATGTGAAACGTCAACGCGATGATGTCATTCATTGAAGCCAGCGTCAGCACCAGGTAGAACGCGATCGCCATCGCTCCGATCGCGGTGCGCACCGGGACGTCTCGCGGTCGCTGCAGCAGGTTGTGGTGCGCTCGGTCACCGGTGGCGCGTTTCTCGATCCAGGGATAGGCGAACAACACGACGACGACCGTTCCCAAGATGACGACGACCCCGGCGGTCGCCGGGACGGTGTAGTTCCCGATGTACAGCTCCCATGCCGGCCACAGCCGCATCAAACCTTCGGTCCACATCAAGTAGAAATCGGGCTGCGATCCGGCCGATACCTGCGCCGGCTGGTACGGGCCGAGCTGCCAGATCGGGTTGATCTGCAACAGGCCGCCCATCAGGCCAAGGATGCCGACCGTCATCGCAAAAAACGCACCTGATTTGACTGCGAACACTGGCAGAATCCGCACCCCCACCACGTTCTGTTCAGTCCGACGCGGTCCGGGGAACTGCGTGTGCTTCTGATACCAGACCAGCGCCAGGTGAATTCCGATCAGCGCCAACATGATTGCCGGCAGAAGCAACACGTGCAGGGCATACATCCGCGGGATGATGCTGCTGGGGAAGTCGCCTCCGAAGATCGCCCAGTGCAGCCATGTGCCGATCACCGGTAGTCCGAGCGTGATCGATGACAGCGCGGTTCGCAGGCCGGTGCCGGAGAGAAGGTCGTCCGGCAACGAATAGCCGAGATACCCCTCGGCCATCGCCAGGATCAGCAACACCACGCCGATCACCCAGTTCATCTCGCGCGGCCTGCGGAACGCGCCGGTGAAAAACACCCGTGCCAGGTGCACCATGATCGACGCCGCGAACATCAATGCGGCCCAGTGGTGTACCTGGCGAACGAACAGCCCGCCGCGCACTTCGAAGCTGATGTTCAGCGCGCTTTCGTAGGCGCGCGACATCTGGACGCCTTTAAGTGGTTGGTAGACACCGTGGTAGACGACCTCCGCCGACGATGGCTCGAAGAACAGCGTCAAATACACCCCGGTGATCAGCAGGACGACGAACGAATAGAGCGCGATCTCACCGAGAAGGAACGACCAGTGGGTCGGGAAGACCTTGTTGATCTGCCGTCTCAGACCCGCGGCCAGGTGGTAGCGCTGATCGATCGCCTCGGCCGCTCCGCGGCTCAGCGTCGGGCTCATGGCGCCCTCCTACTACATACTGTAGTAACTTCCAACTACAGACGGTAGTACTAGCCGGCTGTCAAGTAAAGGACCCGCTGCCATCGGAGCCGCGGCGCTACCACTGATCGCGGGGAACGTCGAAGTCGATGCACAGGGCCCGCCACACGTCGCGGGGGTCGACGCCGTCTTCGATGGCTTGCGCGGCCGTCCGGCCGCCCAGGTTGGTCAGCACGTGGTCGGCGAGCACCGACGCCCCGTAGGCAGCGCCGAACCGGCCGGTGACCAGTTCGTGGAATTCGGTCAGCCGCATCGGGGCCAAACTTACGCCAGCGCGTCATGGCACACCTGTACCGGATCGGCGACGTCGGCGGCGCTCGCACTTGCCCGGCGAGCAGCGTCGCGGTATCCCGGCGACCCCAGGACCTCGGCCACCTCGGTGACCAACGCATCCGGGGTGAGCGGACGGATCAGCCGCGCACTGCCTTGCCGCGCAACACGATTCGCGATCTCCCACTGATCGCCGCCACCTGGAACCACCACCATCGGCACGCCCGCGAGCAGTGTTTTCGTCACCATCCCGTGGCCGCCTCCGCAGACCACGACATCGGCCTGCGACAGCAGCCGGTCCTGCCGCCCCAGCCCGATCGCCGCCCACGGCGGAGCCGGTGTGTCAGGGCCCCCCAATCGTGATACCACCAACCGGGCGCCGTCGGGCAATGTCTTTCCGGGAACCAGACAGTCCAGCGCTGTTTCGGCCAGGCCCTTGGCGCCGGTCATCGCCGTCGAAGGCGCCACCACCACGACGGGCCCGGTGCCCGGCGGCGGATCCAGTTCGGCGCGGGTCGGCTCAAAATGCAGCGGGCCGACGACCAGCGCCTCAGCCGGCCAATCCGGTCGCTGCAGCTCCAGCGCGGGCAGCGTCGCGATCAACCGGCGCACAGGCGCTGAGCCGGCCGCCGGCAGGCCGATCCCGACACGTGCCGCCTCGCGCTGCCGCGCGCCGTCCCTCAGCGATCGTGCGGTCAGCCGGCGCATCAGCGAGTCGCGTAATCGGCCCCGCAGGCCCACCCCGGGCGCCAGCCCGCTTCCTATCGGCGGCAACCCTTTTGACGCCAGGTACAGCGGATGCGGGCTCAACTCGACCCACGGCACTCCGATGATCTCCGCGGCGAGAGCACCGCACGCGGTGATCACATCGGAGACGATCAGGTCGGGTGCCAGCTCTGCCAGTTGGGGTGCGTTCAGTACCGCCATCCGGGCCGCTCGCTGGTGGATCTTGGCACCGGCGTCGCGGTCGTCGTCGACGGGAGTGGGATCGAGCCCGAGTAACTCGACGGTATTCACCCCCGCGGCGCGCGCCGTGTCGAGCCACTGCACGCCGGTGAGCAGCGTCGGTTCGTCGCCGGCGACCAAGAACTTCAGACACAGCGCGATTGCCGGAAACGAGTGCCCCGGATCCGGGCCTGCGACCACGGCCACGCGCACCGGCCTACCCTGCCACACAGAACGCCTCTACGCTGACGGCATGACCGATCAGCTACCCGAGCAATCAGTGACCACGAACCCGACGCGCACGGTCGAAACCTTTCTCTACGCCATGCGCGATAAGGATTTCGACGCGATGGATGCCGCACTCGACGACGACCTCGTCTACCAGAACGTCGGTCTGCCCACCATTCGTGGCAGAGCGCGCACCATGAAGTTTCTCCGCGGCCTGAGCCGACCCAACATGGGGTTCGACGTCAAGATTCACCGCATCGCCGCCGAAGGCACCGCTGTGCTCACCGAGCGCACCGACATGCTCGTTTTCGGGCCGTTCCAGCCCCAGTTCTGGGTGTGCGGCGTGTTCGAGGTCCGCGATGGCCGAATCACCTTGTGGCGCGACTACTTCGATTTTCTCGACGTCGTCAGGGCGACTGTCCGCGCATTGGCCGCGATCGCGATCCCCGCGCTGCGGCGAGACCTTTAGCGCGCTGCACAGATCCCCACCACGCGGCTAGCCGATGAGTCGCCGCGGACCGCTCAACTCGTCAAAGGCCTGCGCCCACCCCAGCAGCCGGTCAGTGGCGTCGACCAGCTCAGTGCGATACTGCTGGCGCGACATCGGCGAGCTGGACGCCGACACCAACTGCGCTGCGGCGTTGACCATTTCGTTGTACTGGCGCACCCCGTGGTCGAGCTGAGCCGCGAACGCGTTGATCGTCGGGGCCAGCGACGGCCGCGACGACGGGCTGGCACGCACCGCCTTCTCCATTGACACGATGTCGGTGGCCGTCGCCGACATCGTCGCCGCCACCGAATTGGCTGCCCGGGTGACTTCCCGGATCTCGTCAGTGGGCAACAACCCCGCGCGCTCGATGACACCGAGCAGCGAAAACATGCCGCGTTCGGCCGCTGCCAGCGTGGTCATCGGTGCCCGTGCGGCCGATCCAGGCGCCGGTAACCGCCGCACCACGCCCGGCCGGGGCGCCGGCAGCGGCTCCTTACGCAGCCACCGGTAGCGCAACAGCCACAGGGTGGTGGGCACGGCCGCGCCGGCCGCGATCGCCACTGGGAAGATCAGCACCCACGCCGGAGTGCTCCACGAGGCGAGCAGAGCGGTCACCAACATCCAGAACACACAGGTGACAGCAGAAAAAATGCCCAACCGCAGCGCCCACCGCCGCTTGCGGATCAGCCGGGCGCGTGGATCAGCCACCCGCCTGATCGTGTCGGCGGCGATATCGGCGTACTCGCTCGCGGTGTCGATTCCGCGCTGCAGAACCGACCGGTATGCGCGCGCTCCGCCGCCGGGATTCATCGCCATCTTCGCCGCTTCCTATTGCTGACTGACCGGGTTCTGCGGCGCCGGCTCCGCGGTCGGGGTGGCCGGCGCGATGGGCGTGGCCGCGGTGCTGCCCCCGGCGGGCAACGCGTCGCCGCGCATCGAGGCCCGGATCTGCTCGAGCCGCGAGTGACCGGCCATATGCACGCTGGCCTGCTGCACCTCGAGCATGCGGCCCTGGACCGAGTCCTGCGCCAACTCGGCGGCGCCCATCGCGTTGGCGTAGCGCCGCTCGATCTTCTCGCGGACCTCATCCAGGCTCGGCGTGTTGCCCGGGGCGGCGATCTCGCTCATCGACCGCAACGACGCGCTGACCTGCTCCTGCATCTTGGCCTGCTCGAGCTGACTGAGCAGTTTCGTGCGCTCGGCGATCTTCTGCTGCAGCACCATCGCATTCTGCTCGACGGCCTTCTTGGCCTGGCTCGCCGCTTGCAGCGACTGGTCGTGCAGCCCCTTGAGGTCCTCCACGCTCTGCTCTGCGGTCACCAGCTGTGCGGCGAACGCCTCCGCGGCGTTGTTGTATTCGGTGGCCTTGGCGGTGTCGCCCGCGGCCGTGGCCTGATCGGCCAGCGTCAGCGCCTGGCGAACGTTGACCTGCAGCTTCTCGATGTCGGCGAGCTGACGGTTAAGACGCATCTCGAGTTGGCGCTGGTTGCCGATCACCTGTGCCGCCTGCTGGGTCAGCGCCTGGTGCTGGCGCTGCGCCTCCTCGATGGCCTGCTGAATCTGCACCTTCGGATCGGCGTACTGGTCGACCTTCGAGCTGAACAGCGCCATCAGGTACTTCCACGTCTTGACGAACGGGTTGGCCATGAGTTGCTTCCGCCTTCGTGTCGAGTGCTGCCGGACTAAGTGCGCGTGTGTGCCCAATTTATCCGTTTCGGGCGGTCCAGCGCATCGGGTCAGGCGACCGCCATCGACACCACCGGCGGGATGACGACTTTGATGCTCGCGTCGATGTGGGCAGCGGCCACCTCGGCGCGCTCCTCGCGCTGCATCTGCCTGCCCGCATCGGTCAGCAGGCCTGACAGCGGAACGTTCAGCGCGCCGCAGATGGCCGTCAGCAGCTCGCTGGAGGCTTCTTTGCGGCCACGCTCAACTTCGGACAGATATCCCAGGCTCACTCGCGCCGAGTCGGAAACCTCGCGCAGGGTCCGCCCCTGCGACGTGCGGGCACGGCGAAGCACGTCGCCGATCACCTCGCGCAGCAACGCTGCCATGATGCACTCCTTCGCGTGGGCAGATCTCTACACTCTGGCAACGTCGGCCGCAGGTCGGATGGTTCCCGTCACCGGCCGCCGGATCGCGCCCGCGTGTCCCTGACCGCCTGTACGACGTAGTCGATGCCGGTGACGACCGTGAGCACGATCGCGATCGCCATGATCACGACGGCCACGGTGTGCCACACCCCCGCCAGCGGCAGGATGAACAATCCGATCGCAACCGACTGAACCAGCGTCTTGAGTTTTCCGCCGTGACTCGCCGGGATAACGCCGCGGCGCAGCACGGCGAACCGCAGCACCGTCACCCCGATCTCCCGCACGAGGATCAGCACGGTCACCCACCACGCAAGCTCACCCAGCACCGACAACCCGATCAACGCCGCGCCGATCAGCGCCTTGTCGGCGATCGGGTCGGCCAGCTTGCCGAACTCGGTCTCCGTCCCCTGGCTGCGTGCCACCGCACCGTCGAACCGGTCAGTGAGAACTGCGACCGCGAACACCACGAATGCAGTTACCCGCCAATACGTTTCGTGCCCGCTCCCGGCGAACAGCGCGAGCAGAAACACCGGCACGAGAACCAGTCGCGCGGTTGTCAACAGGTTTGCGACGTTGACCAGCCGCGCCGTCGGGGCCGTCATCGTCGACCCCGCAGCGGTGAGAAGTGTGCCGGCACCGACTCAGAATATCGGTTGCCGGTGCTTTGGCCCGAAACCGATACTGTGCAGGTTGTGAGCCGTGCGACTGATGCTTCCTGGCCTGAGGGCCCGTCGGTGCGCGGCGGCCGGGATGACGCGCTCGTGATCCGGCGGGCCCGAACCTCGGACGTGGCCGCCATCAAGGCCCTTGTCGACGTCTACGCGGGCAGAATCCTGTTGGAAAAGAACCTGGTGACGCTCTACGAAGCGGTGCAGGAGTTCTGGGTCGGCGAGCTCGCCGGCGAGGTTATCGCCTGCGGCGCACTGCATGTGATGTGGTCAGATCTCGGCGAGGTACGCACCGTCGCTGTACATCCGAAGGTCAGGAGCCGCGGCATCGGGCACGCCATCGTCGACCGGTTGATTGAGGTGGCTCGCGAACTTCAGCTTCAACGAGTGTTCGTGCTCACATTCGAGACCGAATTCTTCAGCCGGCACGGGTTTGTCGAGATCGAAGGCACCCCGGTCACCGCCGAAGTGTACGAGGAGATGTGCCGCTCCTATGACACCGGAGTGGCCGAGTTCCTCGACTTGAGCTACGTCAAGCCCAACATCCTCGGCAATTCGCGGATGCTGTTGATGCTCTAGACCTATTCACCGTCCGCCGCGGGCGCGACGCCACGGATCGACGCCAGCGTCGCGGCCAGTTCGTCGGGCTTGACCAGCACCTCGCGAGCCTTCGAGCCCTCGCTGGGCCCGACGATTCCGCGGGTTTCCATCAGATCCATCAGCCGCCCGGCCTTCGCGAACCCCACGCGCAGCTTGCGCTGCAGCATCGACGTCGAGCCGAACTGGCTGGACACCACCAGCTCGACGGCTTGCAGGAACACGTCCATGTCGTCGCCGATGTCCGGGTCGACGTCGGCGCGTTCGGACGTCGGCTTGGTGGCGGTGACGCCCTCCGTGTACTGCGGTTCTGCCTGGTCCTTGCAGGCGGAAACGACGGCGTGGATCTCCTCGTCGGTGATGTATGCGCCCTGCAGGCGGATCGGCTTGTTGGCTCCCATCGGCAGGAAGAGCCCGTCGCCCATGCCGATCAGCTTCTCCGCGCCCTGCTGATCCAGGATGACGCGGCTGTTGGTCAGCGACGAGGTGGCAAACGCCAGCCGCGAGGGCACGTTGGTTTTGATCAGGCCGGTCACCACGTCGACTGATGGCCGCTGGGTCGCCAGCACCAGGTGGATGCCGGCGGCCCTGGCCTTCTGGGTGATCCGCACGACCGCGTCCTCGACGTCGCGGGGCGCGGTCATCATCAGGTCGGCGAGCTCGTCGACGATCGCGACCACGTACGGGTACGGCTGGTATTCGCGCTGGCTGCCCAGCGGCGTGGTGATCGCGCCCGACTTGAGCTTGGCGTTGAAATCGTCGATGTGGCGCACCCGCGACGCCTGCATGTCCTGGTAGCGCTGCTCCATCTCTTCGACGAGCCAGGCGAGCGCGGCCGCGGCCTTCTTGGGCTGCGTGACGATCGGCGTGATCAGGTGCGGAATGCCCTCGTAGGGCGTGAGTTCGACCATCTTCGGATCGATCAGGATCATCCTGACCTCCTCCGGAGTGGCGCGGGCCAAAAGGGAGACCAGCATCGAGTTGATGAAGCTCGACTTGCCTGAACCGGTGGAGCCCGCGACGAGCAGGTGCGGCATCTTCGACAGGTTCCACGAGATGTATTCGCCTTCGATGTCCTTGCCCAGCCCGATCACCAGCGGGTGGTGGTCGCGCCGCGTGCCCGGGTCGGTCAGCACGTCGGCCAGTCGCACCATCTCGCGGTCGGCGTTGGGCACCTCGATGCCGACCGCCGACTTGCCGGGAATCGGGGCCAACATGCGCACACTCTCGGTGGCCACCGCGTAGGCGATGTTCTTCTGCAGCTGGGTGATCTTTTCGACCTTGACCCCCGGGCCGAGCTCGACCTCGTAGCGCGTGACGGTCGGGCCGCGGGTGCAGCCGGTCACCGCCGCGTCGACTTTGAACTGCTCTAGCACCGAGGAGATCGCGTCGACCATGTGGTCGGTGGCCGCGCTGCGCCGCTTGGGCGGATCGCCGGGAATGAGCAGGTCCAGCGAAGGCAATGTATACGGACCCTCGACAACCCGATCCAGGCCGGCGACATTGCGCGCGGGTCGCCGGGAACGACGCCGGGCCGGCTGCTCTGCCGCCGTCGCTTCGGGGACGGTGGGTGTGTCGTCCTCGAACGCGTCGTCGGCGGGCGGTGGCTCCCAGACCTGCGCCTCGTCACCGATGTCGACCTCGTCGAGCCCGTCGTCGAAGTCGATGTAGTCGTCGGGCTGCGCGGCGGGGCCGAAGCCGCGCACCGTGAACATCGCCCGCAGCGCCGAGGGCACCTCACGAACCGTGGTGCCCGATAGCAGCAGCACCCCGAATAGCACCCCGATGAACAGCAGCGGTGCGGCGATGAAGGCGCTCACCCCGTCCGACAGCGGTCCGCCGATCACGAAACCGATGAAGCCCGAGGCATGTTGCCGGCCCTGCGGTGTCGACGGCGAACCGGCCCACAGGTGCCACAGCCCGAGCGCGGGCAGCGTGACCATTGCCGAACCCAGCACCAGCCGCGGCCGTGCGTCCGGGTCGGGCTCCGAGCGCATCAGCGCGATCGCCACCGCCACCGCCACCACCGGCAGCAGCACGACGGCCGACCCGATCAGTGTCCGCAGCACGGTGTCCACCCACTGCCCCACCGGCCGGGCCGCATCGAACCAGCTACTGGCCGCGATCACCATCGCGACGCCCAGCAGCGTCAGGGCCACCCCGTCGCGTCGATGCCCCGCCTCGATCTCGCGGGCACGACCCACCGAGCGCGCGGCACTGCCGGCGCCCTTTGCCAGCATGAGCCAGGTTGACTGCAATCCGCGTCCGACCGCCACCGCGCCGGAAACAGTGCCGCCCCCCGACGTGCGGCGCTTGCCGGGTTTTCTGCGTGCCGGGGGCCGCGAGCCGTTCCGCGAATTGGCCTTTGACCTGGTCGTTCGGCTCCGTGACCGCAGGCCACCCCGTCCATCGCCCCCGCGGGCGGCGGTCTTGCTAGGCATGCCGCTAGCCTAGTCGCATATGCCTCATTCGCACCATTCGCCACACTGGTCACTCGGCTCGGTGAGCCGCCCGCTGTGCAGCTATGCCGACTTGGCGGTCACGATGTCGTCAGCGAGCGGCGCGATCGCCGCGACGATCTGCTCGACGATCGCCGGCGGCACGCCCGCAGCCCCGAGACTGTCGCTCAGATGCCCGGCGACCAGGTCGAAGTGGTGCATGGTGATCCCCCGGCCCTGGTGCACTCGACGCATCGACGCGCCCGCGTAGGGTCCCGGGCCACCGAGCGCAGCGGAGAAGAACTCGACTTGTTTGCCTTTCAGCCGACCCATGTTGGTGCCGCTGAAAAAACCCACCAGCTCGGCGTCTCCGAGCACGCGATCGTAGAAGTCCTCGACAACAGTCTCGAGCGCTTCCGCTCCGCCGATTTGCTCATAGACAGTCGACATTTCGGCACGCCTTTCTTTCTCGCAGCTCCATGTCACAGCTCCGTGCCACAGCGAATGCCACAGAGGAAACACGGACCGCGTTGCCGAGCGGTTTTCGTGCGGTCGCGTAATCGCTAAGAAGTCGTCACATGCCCCCGGTCCCGGCGGTGAGGTCGCGGGCGGAGAGGTGGGCGGCATGGCTACGGTGTAGCCGTCACGTCTTGACCGAAGGAGTTGACCGCATGCCCGTCGTTGTCGTCGCCACCATGACCGCCAAGCCCGAATCCGTGGACAAAGTGCGCGAGGCCTGCATGCGGGCCATCGAAGCCGTGCACCAAGAGCCCGGCTGTGAACTGTACGCGCTGCACGAAGCCGACAGGACCTTCGTGTTCGTGGAGCAGTGGGCCGACGTCGATGCGCTCACGACCCACAGCACGGCACCGGCGGTGACGACGATGTTCGGTGATGTCGGCGAGCATCTGGATTCCGCCCCCGACATCAAGATGCTGCAGCCGGTGGTTGCCGGTGACCCCGCCAAGGGCCGGCTGCGTCCCTGATGGGCCTGCTCGACGGCAAGGTCGCGTTCATCACCGGGGCGGCCCGCGGGCAGGGCCGCGCGCACGCGCTGAAGCTGGCCTCCGAGGGCGCCGACATCATCGCGGTCGACCTGTGCGCCCAGATCGCCTCCGTGCCCTACCCGTTGGCGACGGTGCAGGATTTGGACGCGACGGTGAAGCTGGTCGAAGACACCGGCGCGCGTATCGTCGGCCGGCAAGCCGACGTGCGGGACCGCGCGTCGTTGGACACCGCGTTCCGCGACGGCCTCGACGAACTGGGCGGGGTGAACATCGTGGTGGCAAACGCCGGAATCGCGCCGATGGCGGGACGAGACGCGTGGCAGGACGTGATCGACGTGAACCTGACCGGTGTTTATCACACCGTTGAGACCGTGATGAAGCCGATGATCAGGCAGGGCACCGGCGGATCGATCGTGCTGACGAGTTCGGTGGCGGGATTGGTGGGTTTGGCCGCCCCGGCCGCCGGTTCGCTGGGCTACGCGGCGGCCAAGCACGGCATCGTCGGGCTGATGAGAGTTTACGCGAACCTGTTGGCACCACACAATATTCGCGTTAATTCGGTTCACCCGGCAGGTGTCAATACGCCGATGATCGACAACGACTTCACCCGAAGCTGGCTGGAGGGCCTGGCCCAGCAGAGTCCGGGCGGTCCCGACATGGGCAACGCCTTGCCGGTGCAGACGCTGGAACCCGAGGACATCGCCAACGCGGTGCTGTGGTTGGTGTCCGACGCGGCGCGGTACGTGACCGGCGTGGCGTTGCCGGTCGATGCGGGCTACGTCAACAAGCGCTAGCCGCCCTCAGACCTCGATGACGGTCGGCACGATCATCGGCTGGCGGCGGTAGGTGTCCCCAACCCATTTGCCGACGGTGCGCCGCACCGCCTGCGCGATGCGCGCGGGCTCGGTAATGCGCTCCTCGGCAAGCAGTTCGAGTTCCTTTTCGACCTTGCGGGCCGCGGGTTCCAGCGCCTTGGGGTCTTCCGAGAACCCCCGGGAGTGCAGAAGCGCCGGGGCCGCAGGCCGGCCCGTCCCACGC
>JAFAWC010000381.1 GCA_019242135.1 Mycobacteriaceae bacterium
CGGTGCGCGACGGTGACGAGTACGTCATCAACGGCCAGAAGATGTGGACCAGCCTGATCCCCTACGCCGACTATGTGTGGCTGGCGGTGCGCACGAACCCGGAGGCGAAGAAACATCGCGGCATCTCGATGCTCATCGTGCCAACGAGCGCACCGGGCTTCTCCTGGACGCCGGTGCACACGATGGCGGGCCCGGACACCAGCGCCACCTACTACCAGGACGTCCGTGTGCCGGTGGCCAACCTTGTCGGGGAGGAGAACGGTGGCTGGCGGCTGGTCACCAATCAGCTCAACCACGAGCGCGTCGCACTTGTTTCGGCGCAACCGATCTTCTTGGCGCTCAACGCGGTTCGGGAGTGGGCGCAGAACACCAAGGATGTGCACGGGTCGAGGTTGATCGACTCCGAGTGGGTGCAACTGAACCTGGCGCGGGTGCTCGCAAAGGCCGAAGTCCTCAAGCTGATCAACTGGGAGCTGGCCTCCTCCGACGAGGCGGCGCCGTCGCCGGCCGACGCGTCGGCCGCCAAGGTGTTCGGCACCGAACTGGCCACCGAGGCCTACCGGCTGCTGATGGAGGTGCTGGGCTCGGCGGCGACGCTGCGGCCCGACTCCCCCGGCGCCCTGCTGCGCGGCCGCGTCGAGCGGATGCACCGCGCCTGCCTGATCCTGACATTCGGCGGCGGCACCAACGAGATTCAACGCGACATCATCGGCATGGTCGCGCTGGGCCTGCCCCGCGTGAACCGGTAAGGACGAGACCATGGACTTCACTTCCACCGAAGCCGCCGCCGACCTCGGCGGGCTGGTCCGCACGATCACCGAGTCGGTGTGCACCCCCGAGCGACAGAAGGAGTTGGACGGACTTGGCCAACGCTTCGACCGCGAACTGTGGCGCACGCTGATCGAGTCGGATGTGCTCAGCGCCGCGGCACCCGAGGCCCTGGGCGGCGGCGGTTTCGGCGTATTGGAGCAGGTGGCGGTGCTGGTCGCGCTCGGACGGCAGATGGCCGCGGTGCCGTACCTGGAATCCGTCCTGCTCGGCGCAGGCGCACTGGCCGAGTTCGGACCCGAAGCGCTGCAGCGAGATTGGGCTATTCCGGCGATCAACGGTGACAAGATCCTCGCAGTCGCGCTCGACGGTGAGATGGGTCAGGGCCCGGTGCAGGCGACCGGCGGCGCCGGGAGGCCGGCGACACCAGATGGCGCGTACCGGCTGACCGGAACCCGTACCCAGATCGGCTACGGCCCGGTCGCCGACGCGTTTCTGGTCCCGGCCGAAACCGACTCGGGCAGCAAGGTTTTCCTCGTCACCCCGGAGGATGCCGGGGTGTCGGTCGCTGCGCTGAGCACCACAGGGCACGGCAGTGTCGGACACCTGGAACTGCAGGGCGTCGAGGTGGACGAGGGACGTGTGGTGGGCGGTGACGCGATGCTCGGATGGCTCAGCACCCATGCGACGCTGGGCCGCAGCGCGTACCAGTTGGGTGTGCTGGAGCGCGCGCTGGAACTGACCGCTGAATACGCCCGCGAGCGCGAACAATTCGACAGGCCGATCGGAAGTTTCCAGGCCGTCGCCCAGCGGCTCGCCGACGGCTACATCGACGTCAAGGGCCTGCGGCTGACGCTGACCCAGGCGGCGTGGCGGCTGTCCGAAGGGTTGCCCGCCGACCTCGAGGTCGCCACGGCGGCGTTCTGGGCCGCCGACGCCGGACACCGGATCGCGCACACCACGGTGCACGTGCACGGCGGGGTGGGCATCGACCTCGACCATCCGGTGCACCGTTATTTTCTGGCCGCAAAGCAGACCGAATTCGCGGTGGGCGGCGCAACGGGCCAACTGCTGCGCATCGGCCGGGAACTGGCTGACACACCGGCTTGAACCCGGCAGCCGGGAGCGATCTCCCCACCGTAACGTCGCTTCTCACACCGCTTGTCGACGTCGACGACCGCGGGGTGTACTTCGAGGATTCGTTCACCAACTGGGCCAGCCACATTCGGCATGGCGCGGCGGTCGCCGCGGCACTGCGGGCGCGACTGGACCCGACACTGCCGGCGCACGTCGGCGTGCTGCTCCAAAACACGCCGTTCTTCTCGGCGATCTTGGTCGCGGCCGGCTTGGCGGGGATCGTGCCGGTGGGCTTGAACCCGGTCCGCCGGGGCGCGGCGCTGCAGCGCGACATCAGCCGCTCCGATTGCCAACTGGTGCTGGCCGATTCGGCATCAGCCGCGGTTCTGGACGGCATCGACCACATCGACGTTGACTCCGCGGAGTGGGCAGACGAGGTCGCCCAGTATGCGGGCGCACCGGTGATTGGGGGGCCGTCATCGCCGGATGATCTTTTCATGCTGATCTTCACGTCCGGGACGAGCGGTGAACCGAAGGCGGTCAAATGCAGCCACGGCAAGGTCGCGATCGCCGGGGTGACGATGACGGAGCGGTTCGGCCTGGGATCGAGCGATGTCTGTTATGTGTCGATGCCGCTGTTTCATTCCAACGCGGTACTGGTGGGATGGTCGGTCTCGGTCGCGTGCCGGGGCTCGATGGTGTTGCGGCGCAAATTCTCCGCGTCCCAGTTTCTTCCCGACATTCGGCGATACGGCGTCACATACGCCAACTACGTCGGCAAGCCGTTGTCATACGTGCTTGCGACACCCGAACGGGCCGACGACGCCGACAACTCACTGAGGGCGGTGTACGGCAACGAGGGCGCACCCGGTGATGTTGAGCGCTTCGCGCGCAGGTTTGGAACGGTGGTCATCGACGGGTTCGGGTCGACCGAGGGCGGGGTGGCGATCAGCCGGACGCCCGACACCCCGCCGGGGGCGTTGGGCCCGCTGCCCGACGGAACCGAGATCGTCGACGTGGACACCGGCGAGCCGTGCCCGCCCGGCGTGACGGGCGAGCTGGTGAACGTCGCCGGCGCCGGTCGTTTCGAGGGCTACTACAACGATCCCGAGGCCGAAGCAGAGCGGATGGCCGGCGGCATGTACCACAGCGGTGACCTGGCGTACCGCGACGAGAACGACTACGTGTACTTCGCGGGCCGGCTCGGTGACTGGATGCGGGTCGACGGCGAGAACCTGGGCTCCGCACCGATCGAGCGGGTCCTGCTGCGCCATCCCGACATCACCGAGGCGGCGGTCTACGGCATCCCCGCCCCGGACGTGGGCGACCGGGTGATGGCGTCGCTGGTACTTTCCGACGGCGCGGTATTCGACATTGATGCATTCCGCGGGTTTTTGGCCGCGCAGACCGATCTCGGTCCCAAGCAGTGGCCGTCGGTGGTGCGGATCAGCGCCGCCCTGCCGCGCACGGAGACGTTCAAGGTGCTCAAGCGCCACTTGGCGGCGGAGGGCACCGACTGCGATGACCCGATCTGGGAAGTTTCCCGGTAGCAAGAGAAAGCCCGGATGCATTCGAGCGCATCCGGGCTTTCGGCCTGTTTGGCTTTCCTGGTCAGTACTGGGACTGTTCCTCGGCCGCGTGGCGGTGGTGGAACGACGAGTTGTACCAGGGCTGGTTGTGCCAGGGGTACTGGCCGTTGAGCGGTCCCGTCGGCATCGGTGTGTAGGAGGGGGCGGTTGCGTTGGACGACGAGCCGGTCTGGGCGGTGCTCATGGGGGCGGCGCCCAGGGCGATCAGCGCGGGAGCGGCGGCCAGCACGACGCCGGCAGAGATCCGGCGGATCCAGGTGGTGGTGTTGGTGGTCATCTCGGTTCTCCTGTTTGCGTTGGCTTTCGATGTCCTGTGCCGGTTGTTCCGGCGATGTACCTACCGTGCCTGAGCAGGCCGGAGATGTATGTCGGGCGACCGGACCGTGAAGCGGGTGAAATCGGTGTCCCCCGATCGGGGGAACGGGGTGCCGGGGGCCTAACGGTCGATCGAGCTACTTGCCGGCGATCTCGTCGAGCCGACGGGTCGCGGTCTCAAATCCAGTGACCAGTTCGGCGATGATGTCGGCAACCGGGCGGATCTCGGTCATCCGGCCGACGATCTGCCCGACCGGCATCGCCACCGCGGTGGGGTCGCTCGATTGGTTCATCCGCTGATGCGCCTCGGAGACCAAGATGTTCTGCAAAGGCATCGGCAGC